>CAXMTQ010000054.1:0-12492 GCA_964196205.1 uncultured Desulfobacula sp. | reverse complement strand
AAAGGCAACTGTTTTTGTATCTGATCTTTTGATATCTTTCAGAAACCTTGAGCTGCCCTTTAAGTCACAAAAAAAAATAGAGCAGGTTCTGCCATTTGAACTTGAAACTTATCTTCCCGGCACTGAGGAAACCTATATTTCAGATTTTCATATACTGGATTCTGCAGATGATTCAAATTTAATTTTAAGTGCTTCCATTGCTGAATCCTTAGTTGAAAAAATTTTTTTAAAACTTGCTGAATACACTATTGTACCAAAGATTATCACTCCTCTCGGATATGCTGCTGCAATTGGCTTTTTAAGTGAGAACTCCAAGTTGAAAGAGCCTGAAAAACTCTCTGATTTTGCATTTTTACATGCCACTGATTGTGAAATCACCCTTATTTTAATAAAGAAGAGAAAACCTTGTGCCATACGCACCATTCCAAACCATAATATATCTTCTGACAACCTTGCTGTTATGGTTGAGCAGACAATTATAGGGTTTAATCAAAGAACAGGAGAAAACACATTCTTTGATACTATTCTCTGTATGGATGAAGATACCCATAATGCAGATCAGATTTCCAATGCTTTTGAAACAAATCCTGCAGCCAGGTTTGAACCTGGAATAAAATTAGATTCCAATACAATGCTTTTAAATATTGTACCTGAAAAAGCTGTACAATACCTTTTTAATTTTTGCAGAGGGAAATATGCTGCAAGCTCCTTTTTCAAGACATATTTTTCAAATATTGTCGTTAGTGCCGTACTCTTGCTTTGTGCACTAACAATATTGATGGTTGGTGTCGGCTTTGACAATAAAAAGCTTGAAGGCAAAATTGCCCAACTGGATAATAAGGCTTTCTCAATTTTTAAGACAAGTTTTCCTGAAAAAACAAAAATATATGATCCATATCTTCAGATGAAGGCAAATGTTAAATTTTTTATGGAAAAATCTGGAACTATGAAAAATAACGGTAGTCTAACAGGAAAGAATGATCTTAAAATTGTTGAAATCATTGGGGAACTCTCTGGAAAAATTGATGATTCAACAGATATGGATATCTCAAGGTTTCTGTTTAACAAGGATAGGCTTGTTCTATCCGGCTCTACTGATAATTTTAATAATGTTGATAGAATTAAAAGTAAAATTGAGTCATCACAGGTTTTTAAAGCTGTTAATATCAGCAGTGCTGCAGCAGATAAAAAAGGAAGCAGGGTCAAATTTAAATTTATTATTGAAATGTGAAAAAACAGATGTTTAATCTTTCAGGGCGTGAAAAAAATATTTTAATTTCCGGGATCACATTTGTGGTTTTGTTTTTCGGTTTTCAATTTGGTATTGCACCGGTTTTTGATAAAAGAGATAATCTCGGCAGAATATTGGAGAATAAACAAAAAGCCCTGGAAGAGATGCTGGTACTACAACAGCAGTTTGCAGCCGGTTCCAATCAATTTGATGCAAATGCACAAACTCTGAAACTAAGAGAGGAGAATTTTTCTCTGTTTTCTTTTATTGATTCCTCAGTTCAGCAAAGCGGTATTAAAGAGAATGTGGAATATATGAAACCTTTGACAAAAAAACTTGAAAAATCCAGATATATGCTTGCAATTGTTAAAGTAAAACTTAAAGGTGTTTATTTAAAAGAGTTTATTGATTTTTTATATCGCATAGAGTCATCAGGGAACGGGGTTAATATTACCTCTCTTTCTCTATCAAAGTCAGGCAAAGAGAAACTCTTGCTTGATGCCCTTATTGAAACTCAAACATTTAAGCTAAAGGATAGAGTATAGATGAAGATCAAGCCTGTTTTATTTTATATCCTTTTTTTTATGGCTGCACTTCTTCTCTTTATTTATATTCTCTTTCCTCAAAAAGATGCTGCCGGATATTTCTCAGGTCTTTTGGATGAGAACAATTCAAAACTGCAGTTTTCCTGTGAAAGAGTTAAATTAAAATTGCCCCTGAAACTCACCATGGAAAATCCTAAATTTCTGATTAATAAGCAGATACATGTTGAACCGGAGTTATTTGAGATTAAGTTGAACCCGGCACTCTTTTTTAAAAAGAACAAAGAAATTGTATTTCAATCTGATTTATACCAGGGATCTTTAAACGGTGTGATTGACTTGAAAAGTTTTGACTCTTTTCTCTTGTCAAAAGCTGATGTTTTCATGTCAAAAGTGAAAATTGATAATTTTGGATATAAAACAGATCTTGCTGACATTATCCTTGGCTGTGTGTTCAATGGCGAATATAATTACAGGGAAATCAGAGAGAAAAAAAAAGGAAACGGCAAACTTATCATTAAAGATTTTTATGCAAAAATGGAGAACTCTCTTTTTAATACACTGCATCTGCCAGTAGTTGATTTTTCAGAAATTAAAATCGAATTCGAACAGCAGTCAAATGTAATAACAATAAAACAGTGTGCTGCCAGAGGCTCTGTCATTAATTTAAAATTAAAGGGCAGGATTGATATTGTTTCACCTCTGAACATGGCAAGGCTTGATCTTACAGGTGTTATACTGCAGGATTCTCCCTATCTTGCCAAGTTTGCAAATATAGCTGCTGTAAGGGCTGTGGGAGGCAATATATTACAAAATGGAATTAAGTTTAACCTTACAGGAACATTGAATAATCCAAAAATATCAATATGAAAAGTTTATTTACCATATTAAACCTTTTTTTTATTGCAGCCATGGCATACTGCCTAATTGAGACAGGACATAACAACCTGGTCCCACAAAATTTTACACTGTCCGGTCAAAAGGTTTACAATATCAAAGCACAAACTTTAAACTCTGGACAGAATAAGCAGGGTATTGATAAAGAATTAACCCATATCATTGTTAAAAAAAATCTTTTCAAGGTTGAGATTGAACAAAAAGAGGAACCTTTTGGAGAGTTGGAAAAAGAGGAAAAAGATCCTGAAACCCTTGAGCCAACGAAGCTCAAACTGGTATTATGGGGTACAGTGACAGGGCAGGAGAATATCTATGCAGTAATTGAGGATAAAAAAGTTAGAAAGCAGGCCTTATACCAGATAGGTGATTTGATTCAGGGAGCAGAACTTAAAAAAATTTTAAGGAACAAGGTGATTCTTGTATTTCAGGGAAAAGATCAGTTTCTTGAAGTTCAAACAAAGCCCAGAAATGGTACAGAATTGAGTAATTTAAAAGAAACAATACCGCTTGAGGCTGCTCCTGTAAAGAGAACTTTAGATCATGATGCTCTTGATGACAATGGTTCAATAATGAGACAGATTAAATTTCGACCTCATTTTTCCGAAGGTGAACCAGACGGGCTTATGGTTTATGGAATCAGGCCTAATTCTGTTTTCAGGGAAATAGGACTTAGAAACGGAGATATTATTAAAGATATCAACGGCGTTGCCATTCTTTCGAAAAATGATGTCTCAGGCCTGTTTGCTGAAATTGAAGATCAAGAGTCTTTAAAACTTACCTTATTCAGGAGGGGAAAGATAAAAGAGTTGACTTATACACAATTCCCTGAAGAAGATGATAAAGGAGAAGAATAATGTTGTTAAGGAAAAAATTAGTAAACCTTTTTATCATTATATCTGTTTTTTGTACTATTTTTCTGATTAATAGCTTTGTCAGTTTTGCTGCCGATCCAATCCCTGAAAAACAGGTTGATAAAACCTCCAAATTTGTCTCAATTGATTTTAATAATGTGGATATTAATGTCTTTATAAAATTCATTAGTAAATTGACGGGTAAAAATTTTGTTGTGGACAGAAGGGTTAAAGGGAATGTGACTATTATCTCTCCTACTAAAATATCTGTTAAAGATGCATATAAAGTGTTTGAATCTGTGCTGGATATAAATGGGTTTGCCACAGTTGAATCAGGCAAAATAATAAAAATTATTCCTGCGCCCATAGCTAAAGGAGACAATATTGATACAAAAATTATGACCGGCATGGATAAACCAGGAGATCTTAAAGACAAAATTGTAACAAGAATTATTCCCCTTGAATATGCAAGAGCAGATGAATTAAAAAGGTTGTTTACCCCCTTAGTACCAAAGGGAAGTATTGTGCTGTCCTATCAGGATACAAATATGTTAATTATCACTGCCACCCTTACAAGCATTAACAGACTTTTAAAAATTATAAATACCATTGATACGCAAAGTATAGGTAAAAAAATCTCAGTGATTCCAGTAAAAAATGCAGATGCCGGCAAACTTGTCAGCAATCTTTCAAAAATTTTCACTGCAAGGAGAAGTGGGACAAAAGGTATACAAAATACTAAATTCAGTGTGCAGTTTGTTGCAGATGAGAGAACAAATTCTATAATTCTTCTTGCAAGTAAAGTCCAGACAGATCAGGTTAAAAATTTGATTGAAATTCTGGACCAGGAAGTTCCAAAAGGTGAAGAAAGAATCCGGGTCTATTATCTTGAACATGCATCAGCTGAAGACCTTGTGAAAGTTTTACAGGAAATTCCATCCCAAGATACAAAAAAAGCATTGCCGGGATTGAAAAAAGCACCAATTTTATCCAGTAAGGTTAAAATAATGGCAGACAAAGCAACAAACAGCCTGATAATCATGGCTGATAAAGAAGATTATCCTGTTCTTGAAGAAGTTATCAGTAAACTCGATATTCCAAGGGCAATGGTCTATATTGAATGTTTGATAATGGAAGTTCAAGTCTCGAGAGGTCTTGATATAGGAACTGAGTGGAAGACATCCCAGGAGTTTGATGGCGGCGAAAAAGTTGCCGTTGGCGGATTTGGTAATACAAATAACGAAGGGTATTCTAATTTGGGAGGACTATCCGAGGGAAATCTTCCCAAGGGATTTTCATTGGGAGTACTTGGAAAGAGCTTTACTGTGGGCGGAATCACTTTTCCTGATATCCAGGCAGTTGTACAGGCATTGCAAAATGACAGGGATGTTCATATTATCGCCACTCCCCAGGTTCTTACAACAGAAAATGAAGAAGCTGTAATCACTGTTGGTAAGAATGTTGCGTTTCAAACACAATCTGCTGCTGATTCAGGCAGTGATACTTATAGTTCATATGAATATAGAGATGTGGGTATCACCCTGAAAATTACACCCCAGATCAGTAAAGACAGGTTGATAAGGCTTAATGTTTTTGAGGAGTTGACAAAACTTGATAATGTTAACACCGCAAGTCCGGACAGGCCTACTACTTTTAAACGAAAAATTGAAACAACAATTATTGTGGAAGATGGCAACAGTGTTGTTATTGGCGGTCTTATTGATGAAACTTTTACAAAAATTCAATCTAAAACACCATGTATTGGAGATATTCCCCTGCTTGGCTGGGGATTTAAAACCTTGTCCACAGGAGAAGAGAGAACCAACCTTTATGTTTTTTTAACACCACGGGTAATAAAAAATCCTTTGGAGCTTGAAAAAATATCTAAAGAGAAGAAAAATGTATTTGACACAATAAAAGAGGGTGAAGTCCTTTTATATGACAAGTTGAAAAAGGAAGAAGTCCTTTTTTACAATAACTTAAAATCAAACAATATAGAAAATACAGAAAATACAGACAATACCGAAAATACAAGATAATATGCCGACAGGTATGCCAAATAGTATGATTGAAGAATTTTTAAATATAATAGAAAAAAAAACAGGACTTTCAAAGGAAAACTGTGAAAAAATCAGGGCTTCTTTTGTTAAAGATCGTTCTAATCTGACTGAATCTGCAGTTGAAACAAAACTTGTTGCAGAGAATGAAGTTCTTGAAGTATTAGATAGTATTTATTCACTGCCTTTTGTTGCAAATCTTTCCATGGAAAATGTGACAAATGACTGGACTTCTCTGATTTTAAGACAGTTTTTAAAAAAATTTTATATTGCACCTCTGATTAAAAGAGATGATAAATCAATTATTGCCATAAATGAGCCTTCTGATCTCAGTCGTGTTGATGATGTTGCAGCTATTTTAAACATTGATTCCTATACACTGGTGCTGGCAACGAGAAATCAGATATTGTCTGCCATCAATATATTGTATGACCAATCCGGGGAGAGTGCCCAGCAGCTGGTTGATGACATGGAGGATTCTGAATTTACAATTATTGATGATTCATATCAAACCGCTGACCTGCTTGATGATACAAGTGATGCACCTGTAATCAGACTTGTGAATCACATGATTTCCCAGGCTGTAAAAGCTTGTGCAAGCGACATTCATATTGAACCATTCCAGGATATATTGAATGTGCGGTATCGCATAGACGGTATTCTTTATGAAATGCTCAATCCTCCTAAAGGTGTACAGGCCTCTTTGATTTCAAGAATCAAGGTGATGGCAAATATGAATATTGCCGAAAAAAGAGTGCCTCAGGATGGCAGGTCGCAGGTTAGAATTGGTGATCAGGAAATTGATATTCGAATTTCCACAGTTCCCACATCCTATGGCGAACGTGTTGTCATGAGGCTTTTGAATAAGTCTGGATATTTTCTTGAGTTTTCCCAGTTTGGTCTGTCAGATAAAAACTACACCCTGATCAACAAAATTATACGCCAGAACAATGGTATTGTCCTTGTAACAGGTCCCACAGGAAGCGGTAAAACCACAAGTCTTTATGCTGCACTCTCAGAAATTAATTCTCCTGATAAAAATATTATTACCATTGAAGACCCGGTAGAGTATAATCTTAAAGGGATAGGCCAGATCCAGGTCAATGCAAAAACAGGTGTTACCTTTGCCAAGGGGCTTCGTTCCATTGTAAGACAGGACCCTGATATTGTTCTTATTGGGGAAATAAGAGATGTAGAAACTGCAGAGATTGCCATTCAATCAGCATTGACAGGCCATCTTGTTTTTTCAACACTGCATACAAATGATTCAGCAGGTGCCATTACAAGGCTTGTGGATCTTGGAGTGGAGCCATATCTTATATCATCTTCTTTAAACAGTGTCATTGCCCAGCGCCTTGTAAGAGTGCTCTGCACAGAATGCAGAAAAAAATTTCGGCTTAAATCCGCTCACTTGACAGCTCTTAACGGAACAGTTGAAGAGTATATAGGTCAATATGCCTACAGGCCGAAAGGCTGTTCAAAGTGTTTTAATACCGGCTATTCAGGCAGGGAAGCAATTTTTGAAATCATGCTCATGGATGACACCTTAAAAAACTTTATCCTTGAGACCTCAGATTCCAACCAGATAAGAAAAGAAGCCTTAAAATCAGGAATGACAACATTGCGCCAGGATGGTATGTCCAAGGTACTCAAGGGTATTACTTCCATCAGCGAGGTACTTCGTGTTACCCAGGAATAAAACAGTTCTCATTTTTTTATCTGTTGTTTTTATAATATTTTTTGTTAACCCTCTATATGCAGAGGATAAAAATTTTATACTCAATTTTTATAAAAACCATATATCTGTTGTTGATGGAAACAGATGCCCAATGTACCCATCATGTTCAAGCTATGCATCCAGGGCCTTTGAAAAACATGGTCCTGTACTGGGCTGGATAATGTCTTGTGACAGGCTTGTCCGCTGCGGCAGGGATGAAGCAGGTGTTTCAGGAAAGGTAATTGTAAACAGTCATCAATTAATCCATGACTCTGTGGAAGCCAATGATTCCTGGTGGTTTGAAAAAGATAAAAACAGATGAAACATTGGTATTCATATCTTGCAGTATCTTTAATAATTGTATTCCAGCCTTACAGCAGTTCTGTCCTGGGAAAACAGATGATTATAACATCAGGTATGCAGTATGAGTATGCCTTGGAGCTTTTTGAGGCAGAAGATTATGACACAGCCATTGTTGAATTTAAGCGTTTTATTCATTTTTTTCCTGAAAGTGAATATCTGGATCAGGCAGAGTATAATATTGCAGTCTGCCTGTTTAACAAGAACAGATATCATGAAGCAGCAAGAGCTTTTAATGAGATTATTATAAAAGACCAGGACAACGATATTATAGAAAAGGCTGTTTTTTTTCAGAGCAGATCCTTTATGAAACTCGGCAACAGAGGATATGCACAGATTGTTCTGCAAAATTATTTAAAACTTGTGGATGATATAAATATAAAAGATAAAATCTATTTTAATCTTGCACAGATTCAACTGTCCAATGCAAGACAATTTAAGCCGGGATCACTTGCTCTCGCAAAAAAATATTTATCTAAAATTTCAGCACCCAATGCAAACAAATACAAAATAGATGAATACAGTGATTTGATCTTTAAGGCAGAACATGCACCCAGAAAAAATCCAAAAGCTGCAGGATTTTTTGCCATTATTCCAGGAGGAGGATTCCTCTATAGTGAAAGATACCATGATGCTCTGATTACTTTTATATTAAATACAGGCTTGATGTATGCAGCCTGGGAAGCATGGGACAATGATAATAAAGCGCTTGCCGGTGTAATAGGTTTTGTAGAGACAGGATTTTATACCGGTAATATTTATGGCTCTATTACCTCTGCACATAAATATAATCATGCCCAGGCATTGAAAATCCTGGGCCGGGATGTTTACATATCACCAGACTTTGATCCAGAAGATAAAGCCTATGGATTATCCTTTAATTTTAAATTTTGAGTTGCTGATATCTATATTTCGATTCAGAGTTGCCCATATACAAGGCGCAAGTAATTTGGCAATTGGAGTGTACTATAGTACATGAGGATTGCAAAATTGTGCAGCAACGAAGTAGATGGGTGGCTCTGCATCCAAATATTATTGGATGAGTTGGTTGATTTCGAATATGGGCAGACAAACAGCAAGTATAATACCTCCCACCACAATACCCATGATTAATATAATAAGAGGTTCGATCAAAGATGTTGCTGCAGTTACCGCAGTGTGAACATCTTTTTCAAAAAGATCAGCTGTTTTTTCCAGCATCTTTTCCAGCTCACCACTTGTCTCTCCGATTTTAATCATCTGGGAGGCAAGATTGGGAAAAGCCTTGCTGTTAATAAGTACATTGCCAAGCTCTCCACCCTGCTCAACAGTATCACAGGCCTTTGAAATAAGTTCAAACATAACCCTGTTTCCGGCAATGCTTTTTGTGATATGCATGGCTGTCAGTATTGGAACTCCATTCTCTAATAAAGAGCCAAGAGTCCTTGTGAATCTTGCAGCAATAATTTTTTTTAAGAGATTCCCTGTGACTGGCAAAGAGATAAGAAGGTTGTCAATGAAATAACCTCCTTTTTTTGTTTTTCGAATTAAAAGGAGTAAAAAGAAAAGAAAAAAAGGGGTCAGGAGAATACCCCACCACCAGGATTTAAAAAAAGAACTTACGGAAATCAGGATAATGGTTGGCAGCGGCAAAGTATGGTTCATATCGGAAAATATATTTACAATACCAGGCACAACATATGTTAAAAGAACAAGTAAAACCCCGAATCCGATACAAGACATTAAAACAGGATAGGCAAGAGAAGCCCGGATTTTATTTTT
This sequence comes from uncultured Desulfobacula sp., assembly GCA_964196205.1. Lineage (GTDB taxonomy): Bacteria > Desulfobacterota > Desulfobacteria > Desulfobacterales > Desulfobacteraceae > Desulfobacula. Next base: position 3,076 of record CAXMTQ010000054.1, on the reverse strand, counting down.
AGAATCTTCCCTGTTTTCATTAAAGTCTGCAAGTCGTTCCAGAACAATTTCCAGGGTTCCGGAAGATTCTCCGGCATGTACCATATTAATAAAAATCGGTGAAAATACATTTGGATACAAGGCAAGAGCATTTGCAAAGCTGCTGCCTTCTTCAATTGCATCTTTTATCTTTGAAAGCACCTTTTGCAGGGCTTTTGATCTGGTCTGGGGAACAAGTGTTGAAACAGCTTTAACAAGGGGAAATCCTGCAGACAAGAGTGTTGACATCTGCCGTGTGATCATGGAAAGTTCTGCTGAGCTGATCCTGGTAAAGAAACGGATTTGCGGGAAAATAGATTTTGATTTTTTCCCTTTTGCAACAGTGTCGGATTCAATTTTGTTTAAAGCAGTCGGGAAAATATCTTGCTGTCTGAGCTTGGTTTTAGCAGCACTATTGCTTTCGGCATCTATAATGCCCGAGACATTTTTTCCTTTTTTGTTAAACGCTTTATATTCAAATACAGCCATAATGAAAAACCCCTGAATTAACTGGAAACAAGTTATACTTAATCACCGGGTATTGTCAATTAATTCATAAGCGTTTATTATATTTCATTAAAAAAAGTACTGCCTGCCAATACAGTCCTTTTTAACATGTTTATAAGTGAAATTAGATTGTTTATCTGGTTTTTTTTTTAACTCAAAAAACTTGTGTTTTAACAATGCACATGTTTTTATAGAATGTATCACCAAATTCCATTGAAAATGAAAAATGAAAGGTAAATAAGAGTTTATGAAAAAATCATTAATTACAGGAATAACAGGACAAGATGGTGCTTATCTTGCTGAATTCCTCCTGTCAAAGGGCTATGAAGTCCACGGGATTAAAAGACGTGCCTCCCTGTTCAACACAGACCGCATTGATCACCTTTACCAGGACCCCCACGAAAAAGATAGGAACATGGTCCTGCACTACGGCGACCTCACCGATGCAACAAACCTGACACGCATACTCCAGGAGGTTAAGCCCGACGAAGTTTACAACCTTGCAGCCCAGAGCCATGTCCAGGTATCTTTTGAATCTCCTGAATATACAGCTGATGTTGATGCCCTTGGTACCATGCGGATTCTTGAAGGCATCCGGCTCCTTGGCCTGGAGAAAAAAACAAGGTTTTACCAGGCTTCCACCTCTGAACTTTATGGCAAAGTGCAGGAGGTTCCCCAGACCGAAAAAACCCCTTTTTACCCCCGTTCTCCCTATGCCTGTGCCAAGCTGTATGCCTACTGGATAACAGTCAATTACAGGGAAGCCTACGATATTTATGCCTGTAACGGCATTCTCTTTAATCATGAATCTCCCATAAGGGGAGAAACTTTTGTAACCCGTAAGATTACAAGGGCACTGTGCAGAATCTACCTTGGCATGCAGAATTGCCTATTTCTTGGAAACCTTGATGCCCTGCGTGACTGGGGCCATGCCAAAGATTATGTTGAAATGCAGTGGTTAATGCTCCAGCAGGATATCCCGGATGATTATGTCATAGCCACAGGAGAGCAGCATTCAGTCCGTGAATTTGTTGATTCCTGTGCAAAAGAGCTTGGAATAGCAATTAAATGGGAGGGAAAAGGCATTAACGAAAAAGGGATAAATGCAGCCAACGGCAAAACCATAGTGGCAGTGGATTCAAGATATTTTCGCCCTACCGAGGTTGAAACTCTCCTGGGTGATCCTTCCAAGGCTAAAAACAATCTTGGCTGGGAACCGAAAATCAACTTTGAACAACTTGTAAAAGAGATGACCCGATCAGATCTTGAAGAGGCAAAAAGAGATGAACTCTGCAAGAGAGCAGGATTCCAGGTGTTTAATCAAAATGAATAAATCAGACAAAATATTTATAGCAGGAGCTTCCGGCATGGTGGGCAGTGCCATTATCAGAAACCTTGTAAAAAAAGGATATGACAACCTTATAGGCTCCACCCGGACAAGAGTGCTTGAAGAGCAGAAAAACATGCCTTTAAAACCGGCCCGAATAGATCTTTTCAGCCAGGATGCTGTCAACCGGTTCTTTTCAAATGAAAAACCAGATTATGTTTTCCTTGCCGCAGCAAGGGTAGGGGGCATCCATGCCAACAACACATATCCTGCAAATTTTATCCATGACAACCTTGTGATTCAGTCCAATATTATAAATGCTGCCTGGAAAAACAGGGTAAAAAGACTGCTTTTCCTCGGCTCTTCTTGCATATACCCTAAAAATTCATCCCAGCCCATGAAAGAAGAACATCTTTTAACAGGACTTCTTGAACCTACCAACGAACCCTATGCCATTGCCAAGATCGCAGGCATAAAGATGTGCGAATCCTATAACCGACAATACAGCACACAGTTTATAGCTGTAATGCCCACCAATCTTTACGGACCCAATGACAACTTTGATCTTGAAACCTCCCATGTCCTGCCAGCCCTGATCCGCAAATTTCATGAAGCAAAACTTTCCAGAACATCTGAAGTTACAGTTTGGGGAACAGGCTCCCCTTGCAGGGAATTTCTCCATGTAGATGACATGGCAGATGCCTGCCAGCATGTAATGAACCTTTCAGATTCTAAAGTTGAAAAACACCTGACCAACTACCCATCCCCCTGTTTTGTCAATGTGGGAACCGGGAAAGACTGCACCATAAAAGAACTTGCCATGACTATCAAAGAGCAGGTGGGATTTCAGGGAAACCTTGTTTTTGATACATCTAAACCCGACGGCACCCCGCAAAAACTTCTTGATGTCTCCCGGCTTGATAGTCTTGGATGGAAAGCCCATATTTTATTACGAGACGGTGTGAAAGATGCGTATGAGTGGTTTATTTCATCATTCTAACGCTTATCGGATACAGCAAATCAGTAAATTGATTTGTGTCCATTGACATTAAAACTCTTTTATTATGTAAATAAAACATAATCGTAGAATGAATAAAAATAATCTTCCTGGCAGGATTCTTTAGAAAAGAATTGGAAAAAGTGATCTCAAATTGAAAGAAGCTTGCAAAATTATAAAAAATGTTATAAAAAATCATGAATTATGCCTGGGTGGCGGAACTGGTA
>CAXMTQ010000053.1:8233-12523 GCA_964196205.1 uncultured Desulfobacula sp. | reverse complement strand
CACCTCTGGGTTTTCCAGCAAGAGCGGCTACCACACCGTATGTCAGAACCCTGCCTTCTGGAATATTCCGAATAATATTTACTGCCTGCTGCGTGCTTGTTTTAATCATGGTTGCCACTCTGCCATTTTTTCTGTTTTTTTTCAATTTCTATCCTCTTTAAACTGCTCGTTTTTTAATTGACATATGAAAAAAAATTGGCATAAGAGTTTTTTAATGATTATTTTCAAAATAATATATACAAAAAGACTATACAATTTTCATTTGCCCTAAACTTAAAAAAAGGAATTTGAAATGAATAAAAAAAAATGTGCAATTATTAAAAGGTTTTTCATATTACTGGTTGTTATGGCATTCTTTGGAAATTTTTCTTCAAGTATCGGGCAGCAGTCAAATTATTCTTCAAAAATCAATAAAAACACAATAGACAAAGCTGTGAAAGATAATGCCAAATATTCAATGCTACCTCCTATAGATGTGACAGCATCATCTATTTATGAAACCGCTTCATTTGGTCTGGGGTGATTTTGGGGAACTGAATCCCGGTTCGGGATATTGGAGGGCGTGATTCGTACACGTGTGGGATATGCCGGCGGCAGAACAAATTCGCCAAGTTATAGTAATCTGGGGAATCATACAGAAACTGTACAGATAGATTACAATCCAGAGCTCATTACATATAGTGAGCTGTTGAATATCTTTTGGGACAGCCACCAGCCCACAAGGCAGTCCCGTTCACAGCAATACAAGAATGTTGTATTTTTTCATAATAAAAAGCAGCATCTACAGGCGATGGAATCGAAAATGGAGTTGGAGCAAAAAATTGACAAAACTGTAAAAACCGGGATAACGCCACTGGGCTCTTTTACAATGGCTGAAGATTACCATCAGAAATATTATCTGAAAAACCATGCTCTTAAAAAAGAAATTATGCGTATTTATCCTCGCCATAATGATATAGTGGATTCAACTGCTGCAGCACGCCTCAATGGTTATATTGGGAGAAATGGTTCTAAGGAGCAGTTATCACGTGAAATCGAAAATCTTGGATTGAGTGATGCAGGGAAGAGATTGTTAATAAAATCAGTACCACAATAGTGTTTTTTTATTCAACAACTGGTTATTGATGATATCTTATATATTCAGATTATTATTGTTTGTGCTGTATGCTTGCTACTATACTTACGCTGATAATGATAAGCCCACCTAAAAGGATCCTAATTCCTGGTGTTTCATTGAGTATGAAAAAAGCAAGAATAATACCGTAAACAGGTTCTAAACATGTAATAACTGAAGCGGTCTGTGCTTTAATAAAAGTCAGAGATTGTATAAACATAGTATGGGCAAGGGCAGTACAGACAACTCCAAGAAAAATCAGATTTGGAAGAGCAGCTATTTCTGGTAAAGGGGCATTAATTGTCAAAATTGGCAAAATCAGAAAGATGCAGGCAAATATATTTTGATAAAATGCAATGGCAATTGAATCTGATGTTTTTGTATTTTTTCTGTTAACAAGTGTTAGAAGAGCAAAAGTAAATCCTGAAACAATTCCAAAAATTGCACCTTTTGTGAGATTATTTGAAAAATTAAATTCAGGAATAACAAAAAGAATGCCAATAAAAACCACTGCTGCAAGGATAATATCGTTAAGCTTTAATTTTTCTTTAAAAAACAGTGGTTCCATAAAAGTAACAAAAAGTGGAAAGGTGGAAAAGGTTACAAGACCCACGGCAACACTTGATATCTGAATGGAAAGAAAAAAACTCCACCAGTGAACTGCGAGAAGAATCCCTTGTAGAATAAAAAACAGGCCACTGTTTTTAGAGGATATGGACAATTTTGTTTTTGAAACAAATTTTGCATAGAAAAAAAGTGCCGCAAAAGCAAAAAAAGTTCTTCCAAATACAATATAGAGGGGGTTGAATGATAGAAATTTTCCAAAAAGACCTGCAAATCCAAAAAGGAAAACTGCAATATGGATCTGTATAACTCCCTTATTTAACAACCTGTCGGGCATTAAATAAATTTTATCTCATCATCTGTCTTGAGTTGACCACCATTAAGGACTTTTGCAAATACACCCTCCTTAGGCATTATACACTCTCCTGCTCTATAGTAGATAGCACATTTGTTATGACATTTTTTACCAATCTGGGTAATTTCAACAACTGCTTTATTTCCGAGTTTGACCTTTGTTCCAACTGGAATTGTTTTCCAGTCAACACCGAGGGTTGCAATGTTTTCTGCAAAATCACCAAAAGAGACATCTAAGCCTTTTTTGTTTGCAGCATCTATATTTTCCTGGGATAAAAAGCTTATCTGTCTATGCCACTCTCCTGCATGGGCATCATTTTCAAATCCATGGTTTTTTATCAATAAAGCCTTATTAACAGTAGTTTTCACTGTTCCTTTTTTTTTACTTACAGCAAGTGATGTTATTTTCATGTTTATTATATTCCTTAAAATTTTTTTATTTTAGAAACCCCTATATACCAAAAATAAATTGGTAACAAACTGTTTAACTTTGCCACAGTGTGGTATACAAGTCAAATAAAATCTATTTTTCCAGTACAGGGATTAGAGGAATTGGTGTTTTGCAAAAGCTTGTTGATTCAGGCAAAAGCCTCACCATCAACAATATTGATAGTGCGGGATGCATACTCGCTCATTTTCTGATTATGTGTAACCATTATTATGGTGTGGCCATCCTGATTGAGAGATTTTAAAAGCTCCATGATTTCTGTGGCAGTATTGCTGTCCAGATTTCCAGTAGGTTCATCTGCAAGAATCAGAGGAGGTTTGTTTACAATGGCACGGGCAATGGCAACCCTCTCCTGCTCTCCGCCTGAAAGCTGGTCTGGCAGACGATCTGATTTTTGTTCCAGGCCTACTATTGTTAAAACATCCATGGCCATCTCTCTCTGGTTTTTCTTTTTAATACCAGTCACTGCCATGGGAATTTCAACATTTTCAATCACAGTTAAATAGGGAACAAGTTGAAAGGATTGAAAAATAAATCCAATGTATTCACTCCTGAAATCAGCTCTTTGTTCTGTGGAAAGATTATAAAGATCCATTGAATCTATCAACACTTTTCCGTATGAAGGGTGGTTTAAAGCTCCAAGAACTGAAAGCAGAGTGCTTTTGCCCGATCCTGATTGCCCCATGATGGTAATAAATTCTCCATCGTCAATATAAAAGTTCATATTTTTAATGGCATTGATACTTGTATCGCCGCTTTCATAATTTTTACTGATATCGTGTATTTCTATGAGGTGTTCAACTTGATTCATAATCATCATGTCCTTTTAATTAAAGAGATCGCAAGGCTTCGCTTGGATCCATATTGCTTGCTTTAAAAGCCGGGTAAAGACTCGCAAGAAGACTTAGAGCCACAGCCATTAATATGGAAATAATTCCAAGAGAAGAGTTGATGCCGGCAAAAGTTCCCTCTTTTATAACAACTGGAATAAGCCCAAAGGCAACCAGGTTCCCGAGGAAAAATCCAATGATACCGCCAACAATTCCAAGCAGCAGCGCTTCAAGAAGAATGATCTGCATTACATGACCACGCCTGAAACCGATTGCCCTGAATATTCCTATTTCTCTTGTACGTTCATTAACAGAACCCATCATGGTTACAAGCACAAGAAGAGATCCGATAAAGATTACAAGGATAGAGACACCAAGACTAAAGGATTTAAATAATTCAATGGACTGCATTTTTGACATGACCGCCTGTTTCATGGCGGTAACTTTCGCGTTGGGAAATTTTTCTGCAATCTGAAGGGTCATTTCAGATATTGGACATCCCTGGCAAAAAGCAGCTATTTCAACCAATGAGATTTTGCCCTCTTTATTTAATATTTCCTGGCTTTTTGCAAGATCTGCAATGATAGCATTATCCTCTGAACCTCCTGTAGGGGTTAAAACAGCAGTGACTTTGAATTTTTTTCGTGAAAGTTCTATTATATCACCTGCCCGGATTTTAAGCAGGGCAGCTGCCTGTGAGCCTAACATTATTTCATCTTTTTTTTGTGGAAACACACCCTCTTTTTTCATCCACCAGTTTTTTAAAGCAAGTTCATCTTCAAAAATAACACCCATTAAAAGGACTTTGCGATCATTAACAACTACAGGGCCTAAAACCTTTGGTGCAATAATACCGAGATTCTTAGAATTTTTAATTTTTCTTATATTTACAAGGTTTTTTTGATCAAATTCTTTTACCTGATAGTTTACACCGCCGACATCAATACCACCATAGCTCAACGAAAGATTGTCATTTTTCG
>CAXMTQ010000053.1:0-8223 GCA_964196205.1 uncultured Desulfobacula sp. | reverse complement strand
CTCTGTTATGGAAAGCAGTGTGACCACAGTGGATATTCCAATAATAAGACCTAAAACAAGAAATATCATTTTGCCTTTTCTGCGCATAATATTGCCCATGGATATATTATGTAGCTTCAAGTTCTTCCTCCTCTTTAAGTGTAGTCTGGCGCTGGCGATGATTTACACGATTGAGCAAAGTTGCCTTTAAATTGTTTTTTGAGAAAACAGCTGTAAAATCAGAAAGATCAGCTTCTCTTCTGTCAAACGTGATTACAAGCCTTGTATCATGTTTATCTTTTTTCAGAAAAGCAACACCTTTAACAGCCTCAATTTTTATTACTACTGCATCTTTCCAGATCATATCTTTATCAAGTTTATAAATAACATCATCAAGGTTGCGGGTGGTAATATAAGAGACTGCTGATGGAACGGTAACAAAACCTATACCAAAAATAATTAAACCGGCAATGATAGAGGCAACGGTTAAAAAGGATAAACCGCGTTTCCTAATTCCAAGAACTTTTTCTCGTTTTTCTCTGTATTTTTCAGGATCATATAACATTATTATCTCTTTCTCATCTCAGAACTATTTAATGTTAGAACAAATTAGTGGTTTTCAGTCTGGCATTATTTAAATTTGCAATACCATGCGTTGCCGTTAATATCTTTCATAGAAATCATAAGATTCTCTTTATCAATAGTTCGCAACAAAGGAGCCGGATTGCACCCTCCTTTTACCTCATTGATCCTGTCTGTGGAGAATCTTCTTCCACAATTTGTACAAACCATGAAATTTCCCTCCTGAACATAGCCTTTGCCTGATCTGTAACATACATCACAGGCATCAATGGCTGCTCGTATAACACCATCCTGGCTTTTAACAGTGAAAAATTTGACCATAATGCCATTGTCAGATTTTACTTTAAAATAGTGAGCTTCCCCATCATTGATATCTTTTATTGGAATATAAAGATTTCCATTGTCTGGTTTCAATGATTTGAATTTACCGCCAAACAGAGCATGGGATGGTATGGATATGCCAAGAATTGTAAAACATACGATTAAACTTGTTATTATCGCTTTTTTATTGAACATTTAATTTCTCCTGATTTAAAATACTCGATTGTTTATTATTATTTTACTTATAAAAAACTTGCTTGCTTAATTGTTTTGACAGCATGAACTGCCTCCTGAATTGTAGGATTTCCTGTTTTGTGATGTGTCAACGGTTGGATTTGGTGCAGAACTGTTGACACTGCTGACACTGCAGCAACTACCTTTTCCCTGACCATTGCTGCCTGTATATAAGTTGCGCTTTTGTTGAATATATGCAAAAGATTCTTTTTCAGTGATATTGTTGGTAGATTCAAGTTGTGCAGGGTAGCCGCTCTCTGTAATAGCTTTTGCTATCGCTTCTGGTGTAAGAGGTGGGACAAAATCCACTGCAACAAGGTTGCGCAGTAAATTTGCTCCAAAACCGGAGAATCCTTCCATGGGACTAAGGCTCTGGCTGATGGTTGCAAAGCATCCACCACTGGAAAGATTATCAACTTTTAAAACAGTTCGTTTTAGAATATTTGCATCTTTTTTTTCTGCTATCACCGTTCCTGGAACAGCAACAATACTCAATGCAAGAGCTAATACGATTAAAAAATTTAGTTTTTTCAAAAATTCCTCCCAATTAAGGTATTTTAATATATCACTTTAAATGTCTCTTTCAAAACCTGTGCCAATTCTATACTAAAGATGGTATGATTTAATGTAATTAATTGATTTTCTTTGAGAAAATAATGTTTGGATTTAAAAATAGTAAAGATAAAACAGGTGGATTGACTGCTGTCTGTTTAAAGGATTGTAGAATATTGTACACTAAAGTGGAGAATATTCTACGATATCAAACTCCATATTTTTCAAGACGGTATAATAATACATGCCTGGGTATTTTTAAGAGCCTGGCTGCTTTGGATCTATTCTGATTCGCTTTTTCAAGCGCTTTTAATATATAATTTTTTTCAATTTCTTCAAGAGAAACCCCCTGGTCAGGGATGAATATATTCTGGGCTGAAAATGACTTTTTTGGGTTTATAAGATTGAGATCCTCTATATTAATTATCTTTGATTTTCTTAAAATAACGCATCGTTCTACAAGGTTTTGCATTTCTCTAATATTGCCCGGCCATGCATATTCTTTTAACATATTCAGTGCCGCACTGGAAAAAGTAATATCAACAGGTGCATCATATTTTTTTAAAAAATGATTTACAAGAGCAGGGATATCTTCAACTCTCTCTCTTAAAGGGGGTATCAATAGAGGAATTACACTGAGCCTGTAATAAAGATCCTCTCTGAATTCTTCTCTGGTAATTCTTTTTTTAAGATCAAGATTGGTTGCAGCAATGATTCTTATATCTACATCAATGGGCTTTTCAGCTCCCACAGGCTGGACTTCTTTTTCCTGAATTGCTCTTAAAAGTTTAACCTGTATATCTGTTCCAATTTCTCCGATTTCATCAAGAAAAAGAGTTCCGGAAGATGCAGTTTGGAAATATCCTTTTCTGTTTGCTATGGCACCGGTGAAAGAACCTTTTACATGTCCAAAAAGTTCGCTTTCGATTAATCCAGATGGAATAGCTGCACAATTAACTATAACCATAGGACCATTGCTTCTCGGACTGTTTTGATGGATCAGCCGGGCAAGCAGTTCTTTCCCTGTGCCTGACTCTCCGGTAATTAAAATGGTTGCTTCACTGTTTGCAGCTCTTGAGGCCGTATCAAGAAGTTCTTTCATTGTACTGCTTGCTGTTACAATTCCTGCAGTGCCTGTAAGACGGTTCACTTCACTTGTTAAATGTCTGGTTTTGGATCTCAATCCTTTTAATTCCAGGGCTTTTTCACATGAAAGGATCAGAGTATCTCTGTCAAAAGGCTTTGTTATGAAGTTAAAAGCTCCTTTATGCATGGTTTGAACAGCCATTTCAATGGAACCAAATGCCGTGATAATAATAACAGGAGTATCAGGAGACTCAAGTTTAATATGTTCCAGCAGATCAAGCCCGTTCATATCCCCAAGCTTTACATCAGATACAACAATATCAGGAGAGTATATTTTAAATTTTTTAAGACCCTGTTTGCCTGAATGGGCCGTAATAACATCAAAGCCTTTTAAAGAGAGGTTATACTCTGTTACCCTTCTTAGACTTTCATCATCATCTATTAATAAAATTGATTTTTTCATATATAATCACTTTACCGCTGTATGGTTGAAAAATCAATTTCAGGCAGAAAAATTATAAATCTGGCACCATCTGAATTTGATTCATCAAGGCTTATCTCCCCATTAAAACTTTTAAGAAGTTTTTTTGTGATGGATAATCCTAAACCTGTTCCTCCATTTTTTGAAGTTACAAAAGGTTCAAAAAGGTTTTGTTTGATATTTTCATTAACTCCCGGGCCATTATCAGAAATCACTATCTTGTATCCTCTATTTTCCTGAAAATGGTCAATTGTAATTTCACCATACTTGCCAACTGCATCAATTGCATTTAATATAATATTGAGTAAAACCTGTGTCATTACAATACTGTCCGCAAGAAAATCGGGCATTTTCTTATTGCAAATATCATGAAGCTTAACCTGTTTTCTCTTTATTTCACTGTCAACAAGAGAAATCACCGTATGTATCGTGTTATTTATGGGTTCAGGTTTTATTTTTTTGGCAACCTGCTGACCTCTGCAATATTTCAAAACTTCTTCAACAGAATTGTTCAGTCTTGAAATCTCTGATTTCATGATTTCAATAAATTCATGTTTGGGATGACCATCCGGGACCTCATCGGCAAGGATTTCAGCCACACCTTTGATTGAAGCAAGAGGGTTTTTAATCTCATGGGCAAATGATGCTGATAAATGGCCAAGCATGCTTAGTTTCTGGCTGTGTCCCAATTGCTTCTCAGCCTCAACAAGTTGCAGTGTCTGTTTATGAAGTTTTTTATAAGAGTTTGACAGCTTCTCTCTTAATCTGTTTTTCCTGCTGGAGATAAATCCAATTACAATCCCTGCTGCCAGATAAAATATAATCTCTGAAAGTTCACTGTAATAAGCTTGAGGACCCTGAGCCCAAAACGTGAAAAGATGCGGAATAAAGCTGAGACATGACAATATGGCAAGTATTACTCCTCCTGACAGCCCAAAGAGTATGGCACCAATGGTAATGGGAAAATAGGTGATTCTCCTGTAAGTATCATGATAAAGAATCATATGTCCCGGGGTTAAATAATGAAGAACACCAATGATAACAACAAAACCAATAAGGCCGATGAAAATAATCCTGTTTTTTTTTGATTCCATGGCAACGTTACTCATTATTATATCATTTTTACCAACGCTGTAATTGGATAAATTAGCGGTTTTCGGCCTGGCACTACCTTGTAAGCTGCCTGTATTTAATCCTTGTTGGCTGGTCAGCTTTAATGCCAAGTCGTTTTCTTTTGTCTTTCTCATAGTCAGAATATGATCCCTGAAAAAAGCGGGTCTGGCTCTCTCCCTCAAAAGCGAGGATATGCGTGGCAATCCTGTCAAGAAACCATCTGTCATGGCTTATTATAACAGCACATCCTGCAAAGTTTTCCAGGGCTTCTTCCAAAGCTCTTAAAGTATTTATATCCAGATCATTGGTGGGCTCATCCAGTAATAAAAGATTGGCTTCCTTCTTTAGCATACAGGCAAGATGTACTCTGTTTCTTTCACCTCCTGAAATATCTCTGGTCTTTTTTTGTTGATCAGAACCTGAAAAATTAAACTTTGCAACATAGGCCCTGGAATTCAGTTCCTGTCCGCCAACAATCATTTTATCATTCCCATTGGAAATTATTTCAAAAATTGTTTTTTCAGGATTAAGACTGTCTCTTGTCTGGTCAACATAGGCAATCTTGACACTTGTACCAAGTTCAATAGTACCAGAATCTGGTTTGTCTCTATCTGTGATCATATTGAAAAGAGTGGTTTTACCGGCGCCGTTAGGACCAATCACACCAATAATTCCTCCAGGGGGTATGATAAAATTCATATTTTCAATAAGTAATTTATCTTCAAAAGCTTTGGAAATATTTTGGCCCACAATGACTTTTTCACCAAGCCTGGGACCTGGTGGAATAAAAATTTCCATGGACTGTTCCTGCCCTTTTACATCTTTTCTTAATAATTCTTCATAGGTCTTGATTCGTGCTTTTGATTTGGAACGCCTGCCCTGTGGCGACATTCGGATCCATTCCAGCTCTCGCTCAAGGGTTTTCTGGCGGTTGCTTTCGGCTTTTTCTTCGTGCCGGAGGCGTTCCTGTTTTTGATCAAGCCAGGAAGAGTAATTGCCTTTCCAGGGGATTCCATACCCACGGTCAAGTTCGAGAATCCATCCTGCTACATTATCAAGAAAATACCTGTCATGGGTGACAGCAATAATGGTTCCTTCATATCTTTTCAGATGCTCTTCAAGCCAGGCCACAGATTCAGCATCAAGATGGTTTGTAGGCTCATCCAGTAAAAGAATATCAGGTTTTTGCAATAAGAGCCTGCAAAGGGCAACCCTCCTTTTTTCACCACCCGAGATTATATCAACTTTGGTATCTTCAGGGGGACAGCGTAAAGCATCCATGGCCATTTTCAGTTTGGAATCACGATCCCACGCTTCAAGAAGATCAAGTTTTTCCTGGATCTGACCCTGTTTTTCAATGAGGTTTTCCATTTCATCATCTGACATGGGTTCTGCAAATTGTGCTGAAACCTCTTCATATTCATTTAAAAGGGCAACGGTCTCTTCTACACCCTGCTCAACAATCTCTCTGACAGTTTTATTGCTGTCAACAAGGGGCTCCTGTTCAAGGTAACCCACACTGAATCCTTTTGAAAGTATTGTCTCACCAGAAAATGTGGAATCAACACCTGCAAGGATTTTTAAAAGCGAGCTCTTTCCAGATCCGTTTAATCCAAGTACTCCTATTTTTGCTCCGTAAAAATAGGAGAGAGAAATATCCTTGAGCACCTGTTTTTGTCCATGGAATTTGCTGACATTTACCATGGAATAAATTATTTTTTTTGTATCCTGTGTCATCTATCAAAACTCCTGTTTGAATGTCTGCGGTATCATGTAAGTCTATTGCAAGGGGAATTAAAATGCAATTATTTTTAAAAAATATCCTTTTTTATCTTTTTCTGTTAAAATATCAATGGTACAAGTCTGGATGGAAACAATATTTTCAAAAAACTAAGGGAATTATAATATGCAAAACCCAAATCGGGAACCACTGACTAAAAATGTCCATTTTTAAACGCCTGATTTTAGGAAACCTGATCGTACTTTTGTTAGTTGCCTTTTGGGGTGGGGCTGTAACCTATAAACTTGGTAACATTCAAAAGATAACACAGGAAATTGTGAAAGTTAACGGGGCAAGCCTTATTATTGGTGATCGCCTTCTTGATTCTTTTACCTTATTGGTGAAATCCATTAAAAAATATTATATATCAGGTGATAAGGATTACTATCAACGGATTCAAGACTTAAATGTCCTGATGGGTAAGGATTTCATGCAATTGGAGCTTTTAATTGAATCTGAGGAGCAGGTAAATCTGTTTTCTAATATCAAGGTAACCTATATGAATTTGATGAGGCGTTTTGAAGAAAATGTAAGCCTGGTGGAAAGCGATGGGTCTATTATAAGTACAAAAGATTATAATTTTGAGCTGGAACAAATTATTGCCAATTTAAAAGAGATCATTAATCAAAACAGGCAGCAAATTAGGGGAAATACGGATTTAACTAATCACTTAATCCGGCAGATTTTTATTATGACCCTTATTATCACTGTTTTAACCGTGCTTTTAGGTGGATTAATTGCTTTTTCTAACACACGTGCCATAACAAATTCTATTTCTAGTTTTAAGGGAAAAATAGAACAGGTTTCCAAGGGTCATTTTAAAGAATTGCAAACCATTGACGGTCCCCGGGAAATCCGAGATCTGTCCATCCATTTCAATGACATGTCCCGGAAACTTGGTGAACTGGATAATCTTAAAGGGGATTTTATCAGTCATGTTTCCCATGAGCTCAAGACCCCTATAACAGTGATTAAAGAAGCATCTATCATGCTGTCAAATGATCTTTATTCTGACCATCCGGAAAAATTGTATAAATTGTATGCCTTGATTCAGGAGGAGAGTGACCGGCTTTTAAATTCTGTACTCAGGATTCTTGATTACTCTAAAATGGAAGTCAAAGCAATGGACTACCAGTTTACAGATTTAGACCTGACTCTAATCATTAGAAAATCAATTTTAAAGCTTGCACCTTTAGCACAGAAAAAAAATATAGACCTTGAATTTTCCCCTTCGCCAAAGCTTCCAAATCTCTCCGCGGATGGCGATCGTATCAGGGAGATTCTGGATAACCTCATAGGCAATGCCTTGAAATTTACTCCCATCAATGGCAAAATCCTTGTTAAGTGTTTACTGGAAAAAAAAGTTAACCGGGTTGTGGTTTCCATTACAGACAACGGATGTGGCATCAAGCCTGAATATTTAAACGCAATTTTTGAAAAATTCAAACAGATTGATAACGACATTGGAACCCGGATGGGAACAGGACTTGGGCTTTCCATTTCAAAACATATTATAAAAGCACATGGAGGGGATATATGGGCAGAAAGCGATTATCCAAATGGTACTCAATTGTTTTTCACTTTACCATTAGTCTGATGGTGATATCTTTTTTGTCTGGTTGTCAGGGTGACAGGTTCCAGATATCATCCACAAAACCAATATACGAAGAAGACTTTTGGCACATTGAACAAATTTTAAATTATGCTGACCAGGAGAAATTTGAAGCCTCTCTTGCTGAAAACGAAAAATTTGAAAGACGTTACAATGATTCAGTAAATTCAAATCCTGACTATTCCAGAATAATTGTGAGTTTTCTCCAAATGAATACCATACTGCTCAAGAGAGTGATTCAAGATAAAAGTAATCTCTCCCAACAATCTAAAAAAATTGAACAGTTGAATTTAATGAATAAGGAATTTAAGAAAAAAATGGATGAATTGACTCAGAAATTCAAAGGTATGGAAATTGCTTTAGAAACAGTAGAACGCCTTAAGATTGAAAATAAAACACTGAGGCAGCAGATAGAGGATTTCAAAAAAATTGATCTCCAAAGTGATAAAATTGAAAATAAAACACTGAGGCAGCAGATAGAGG
>CAXMTQ010000052.1:0-12526 GCA_964196205.1 uncultured Desulfobacula sp. | reverse complement strand
TATTGCATCTTTTAAAATACCTTTATATTCCGCTACCGCCCTCACCTTTTCCACTTTCAATGGTGTTTTAATACAGGCCTCACACACATGATTTTCACGGAAGCCCTGGTTGAAATTCTGATGGAATTTAAGCCCGCATTTTATGCAGTAAGGTGTATCAATGGGATAAAACCCATCCTTCATACAGATATCACAGAAACAAGCCTCCATTGTATATTCTTTTACAAGCTTTGGATCAATGTATGCTCCGCATTTTAAACACTTCAAGGGATATATAAGCTGTTCAAAGCCTTGAATACTCTTTTTTAAGAAAGAAACCGGCCATGTTTTAAAATAAGAGTTAAAATCTGTGGACATATGTCAACCATCAATTTTTAATTTCTTTGCCGAAAGGCTTCATACATGGCTATACCCCCTGCCACAGAAGCATTCAAAGAGTTGATATTCCCCTGATTAGGGATGGACAGCAAAAAATCACACTCTTTTTTTACTCCAGGTCTGATACCTTTGTGTTCACCGCCAATAACAAGTGCAATATTTCCTTTAAGGTCAGAATCAAATAGAGAAGTATCACCTTTGGCATCAAGTCCTGATATCCAGACACCGTTTTCTTTTAAAGATCTTAATATGGAAGCAGTATTAGTTATAATAAAAATATCCGCATATTCCATGGCACCTGCAGAACTTCTGGATACTGTTGAAGAAGGTGTGGCACACCTTTCTTTAGGAATTAAAATATAGTCAACTCCCGCACAAAGTGCAGTTCTGATCAATGCACCAAGGTTATGGGGATCTTCAATACCCTCCATGATTAAAATAAAGCAGGGTTTTTGTCGTTTTTGTATAATAGTTGTAACTTCAGATGCATTTTTAACAGGGAAGAAAGATGTCTTTGCAAGTATGCCCTGGTGGTTTGCAAAATTGGTCATTTTGTCAAAAAAATCAGGCACAGCCTTTTCAATTCTTATATTTTTTTTTTGGGCAAGTATTTCTATTTTTTCAAATCTTGTCAAAGCTCGTTTTTGCGAGGAAACAAATATCTTATAGAATTTTCTTCTGTCTGCTTTTAATGCTTCATAAACAGAGTGAAAACCAAAAAGAGTATCGCTTTTTTCTTTCATTGTTTTAAGTCATCTCTTCTTTGAAAATCAAACAAAGCTCTTCTCTGGCTTTATCAAGATCATCATTTAGCACAATATATTGATACATATTGTTTTTTGCTATTTCTATCTTTGCATTCTCAATGCGCTTGTCAATTACTTTTTTGGAATCACTGCCACGATTTTCAAGACGTTGAGATAAAATTTCAATTGAAGGCGGCATGATAAAGATTGTCACCATTTCCAATCCTGATTTTATAATTTCACAGGTACCCTGAACATCAATATCCAAAATCAGGCTTTTGCCCTGATCCAGACTTGTTTTTATAAAATTTTTGGATGTACCGTAATAATTTCCATGAACCTCTGCCCATTCAAGCCAGTAATTCTGATTTATTTTTTCTTGAAATTCTTCCTGGGTGATAAAATAATAATCAATGCCCTGCTGTTCTTTTTTTCTTGGAGCTCTTGTTGTATGGGACACAGAATAAGAAAGAGTTTTAAAACGGCTTAATACTTCTTTAATCAGTGTTGTTTTTCCAGCCCCTGAGGGGGCAGAGACAACATACAATTTTCCTCTGTTAACCATTGGGTTTGGCTTCTTTTCCATCCATCAGGGATGCAAACCTGTTGGAAACGGTTTCTGCTTGAATTGCAGACAGGAGCACATGGTTGCTTTCCGTGATAATAACAGCTCTTGTTTTTCTCCCATGGGTCACATCAACAAGACGTTTTTCCTTTTTGGCCTCATCCTTAACCCTTTTCATGGGAGATGAACCAGGAGACAAAATTGCCACAACTTTTTGTGCCACCACACTGTTCCCAAAACCTATATTTAAGAGAAGTTGTTCCATGAGTTTCCTTTCATTCAATATTCTGCACTTGTTCTCTGATTTTCTCAAGCTGGGATTTAAGATCAACTATCATATGAGATAATGCAGCATTGCCTGCTTTTGACCCTATTGTATTAAACTCCCTGTTAAATTCCTGGATTAAAAAATTAAGTTTTCTGCCCTGGGAAGAGTCTGAATCAAGACTGTCACGGAACAGCTTGATATGGCTGTAAAGCCTTACAATCTCTTCTGACACATCACTCTTGTCAGCAATTATAGCTGCTTCCTGGGCAATTCTTACAGGATCCAGACCCTTAATCTCAGAAGTCAGGCCGGATATTTTTTCCATGAGCTTTTGCTTATAAATCATTGGGATTGTATCAGCTTCTTTTTCAACAAACTTTAATCTATCTTCAATATAATCAATTCTTGCGAGCAGATCCTTATAAAGATTTTCTCCCTCTTCTTTTCGCATGGCATTTAGATTCATGCTGGCAGCTTCTATACAAGGCTCGACCGCCTTCCACAACTTATTTTTATCCTGATCTTTTTTAAAAGGGACAATGACATCTCTAACAGTTAAAATATTATCCATTGAGATATCAGTGGAGAGGTTTAACTCTTTTTTAATTTTATCCAATGCCTGGAAATATGATCTCACTCTTGCCTCATTAACTTCAAACAGTTCCTGATTTTTTGCATCATCCTGAACTGATAGTCTTATCTCAATTCTTCCCCTGTCATGGGTCTTGATGATAATTTTTTTAATATACTCTTCAAATTCCTGACATGATTCAGGCGTGTAAAGCTTTATATCAAGATGCCGTGAATTATAAGAACGAATAGTGACATCAGCTGTGATAGTGTCATGGGTATTAGATACCTGGGAAAAAGCAGTCATACTTTTAATCATTTTATTTTACCTCTATTTGTTTTTAAATCCAGAAGATATTTATTCCTGGCCTTTGACAAAAATGAAATCATGGTTTTTGAAGCATAATCAGGATAAGTCCACTCCAGTGTTTGAAAACCTTTTTTTTTAGAATACATCAGTGTCAAATCTGCATAAATTTTTCGACCAATATAAATCCTGTGGGAATACTCCTTTCCTGTGGCCAGGATAAAACGTGAAGAGACAAGATATCCAGGATCTATATTGACAGCTCTGTTTCCGTTAGTTGCAAACTCATCTTCAATTCCATTGGTTTTTTCTTTAATCATGGCAAGTTCATCCTGGGCAATCAAAGGTTTAAATACAAAAACCTTTCGATACAGTGGAGACCCCATCTCTTTATAATAATAATCAGTATAGGCAAATCCCAGCCAGGGACTTATCATATCCACAGATCCGAATAGATCCTCTAACAGAGGAAAAAGTTTATCAATGTCTGCTTTATTATTCATGATACAGCCCACAACCAGTTTTGCGGGATCTGGATTTTTGGGTGTACTCATGTTACAGCGGCTTTGCCTCGTCTATCAGCATAATAGGGATATCATCCTTGATTGCATATAAAAGTGAACATGCTTCACATGCAAGTCCGTCCTTCTCTTTATTCAATTGGATCTCTCCCTTGCATTTAGGGCAGACCAGTATTTCCAAAAGTTCTTCAGAAACTGCCATTATCCTCTCCTCTCTTTTCCATTTATTGATGTTGACTGCATGGTTTGAAGTTTAAAATAATCACCTTGTAACGCCATCAACTCTTCATGGGTTCCCTCCTCTTTAATGGAACCATTTTTCAACAAAATAATCCTTGAAGCATAATTAATAGTGGACAATCTATGGGCAATCACAAAAGAGGTCCTTCCCTTCATTAGATTTTCCAGAGCTTTCTGGACCACCTTTTCAGCCTGGGAATCCAAAGCAGAAGTTGCCTCATCAAGAATTAGTATTGGTGAATCCTTAATCAATGCCCTTGCAATACAGATCCTCTGTTTTTCTCCCCCTGAAAGCCTGGAGCCAAGTTCTCCTATAACAGTATCAAAACCCCTGGGAAATCCTTGAATAAAATCATGGGCAAAGGCTGCTTTTGCTGCATTTTCTATTTCAAGATCTGTGGCATCCATTTTCCCATACCTGATATTATCTTTTACTGATTCGTTAAAAAGAATCGGTTCCTGTGTCACTATGGAGATATGATCCCGTAACGACTTGATTGAAAAATCTTTAATGTTTTTTCCAGCAATCAAAAGTGTTCCCTTTGTAACATCATAAAGCCTTGGTACAAGATTCACAAGACTTGTCTTCCCTCCCCCGCTCATTCCTACGAGGGCAAGAATTTCTCCCGGCAAAACCTTTAAATTAATACTGTTTAATGCTGGTGCCTCATTATCATTATAGGCAAAACTGACATTATTAAATTCAATAGCAAAGGAATTGCCTTCAAGCGTATCAGGATTGTTTTTTTCTAAGATTACAGATTTTTCTTCAAGAACATCAAATATTCTTGTGGCTGATGCCACACCTTCTTGAATAGTATTATTCAGTCTGGACAATTTTTTCACAGGATCATAAAGCATCATCACAGCAGTCAGAAAAGAGAAAAAAGTTCCGGGAGTTGAAGTCCCGTTAATTACCCGCAATCCTCCAAACCATATAATAAATGCAATTCCAAGCCCTCCGAGAAATTCCATAACAGGAGATGACAATGCCTTGGCCATGACTTTTTTCATTTCAAAATAAAAAAGCTTTTCAGTTTTTTCTTTAAAACGTTTTTTTTCAAAACTCTGAAGATTAAAAATTTTAATAATTTTGCTGCCAACAAAGGTTTCATGCAAAAATGAATTCAAATCTGCCATTGTTTCCTGGGTCCCGGTGGAAAATTTTCTAACCCTTCTTCCAAACAAAACAATTGGGTAAAACGCCAAGGGTAAAACAATAAAAGCACCCAATGCAAGCTGCCAGTCACGGTAGAAGATAACAAACAAAAAAGCTATAACCGAGAAAAAATCCCTGAATATATTAATTACTGCCGTGGAAACCATGCCTTTAACAATATTGACATCATTTGTTATGCGGGACATCAAAGCGCCGGTTTTTTCTTTATGAATAAATGAAATAGGAAGGTCTGTAATCTTTTCATACAAAGAGTTCCTGAAAAACCGGATAATATTTTCTCCTATATAATTCATCAAATATTCAGATCCATAGGAACCAAGACCTTTTAAAAAAAACACAAGAATGGCAATACCTGGAATCAGTAATAGCATATCCCTGTTTCGATTGATAAATATATCATCCATGACAGGCTTTACAAGAAGGGCCATGGCACCGTTTGTACAGGCCACCACAATCATACATAAAGATGCCAGTAAAAGCCTGTATTTATAGCCTGAAACCAGAGTGATAATTTTTTTACGGCGCTCTCTGGTGAGTGTAGGATTTTTCTTTTCCATAAACCTTGATTTATTGCACCTTGATTTATAATATCAGGGTATATTATTAATATTTAAAAAACATAAGACCATATGTCCCCATGACAAAAAATATATTTATAATCAATTTTTTCAAATTTTACAATACAGTGTGGAAGCTTAGCCTTCCTTTTCTTAAAACAGCCAAACGGCTGAAATATGGATTTGAAAAACGCCAGTCTGCATTACACCATTCAAAGGCTGATATATGGATACAGGCAGCTTCTGCCGGCGAAGCCTATCTTGCTGTTAATATTATCCAAACTCTTGATCCAAAAACCAATATAAAAATTCTTGTGACATCCACAACATCCCAGGGCATTGATATTTTAGAAACCAGATTAACAAAAAAAACCTTCAATCGCTTTATTGAACTGAAAATAGAGTGGTTTCCCTTTGATATGCCTGACACCATTGAAAAAGCTGTAAAAACTATTAATCCGACCATCATGGTATTGCTTGAAACAGAAATATGGCCTGCCCTGCTCTATTATCTTAAAAAAAATAAAAATAAAATTTTTATTATAAATGCAAGGCTTTCCAGAAAAAGCTTTAACCACTATATGAAAACCAGATTTTTATGGAAACACCTCTCTCCTGATATAATTCTTGCAATTTCAAACCTTGATGCAAAAAGATATCAATGTTTGTTTGACAATACTATTGTTAAAACCATGCCAAATATTAAATTTGAATCCATGAGGGCAGATAGACTTGATACTCAAGCATTAAAACAAATCAAAACAAACTTACCCCATGCATTACCCCTGACCATTCTTGCATCTGTCAGAAAACAAGAAGAGAAAGAAACTGTCCTTTTAATAAAAGAGATCTTAAAAATGTTTCCCAGGCAGATTGTAGCCATATTTCCACGCCACATGCACAGAGTCAGCCCATGGAAAAAACTCTTAAATTCCCATAATTTAAATTTCCATTTAAGGTCCAAAATATTTGTCCCTTTAACAAATCCCGGAATTATCTTATGGGATACATTTGGAGAGCTTAAGACAGCATACAGCCTTGCTTCAATTGTTTTTGTGGGTGGTAGCCTTAAACCTCTTGGCGGACAAAATTTTATTGAGCCTGCCATGAAAGGTGCTGTAACTGTTACAGGCCCATATTATGATGATTTTGCCTGGGCAGGTGATGAAATCTTTAATAAAAAGATTATTATCAAAAAAAAGAGCTGGAGAGCTGTTGCCAAAACCATTCACAAAACCCTTGAAAATCCTGTAAACAAAACAGATCAGATCCTTGTAACACAAAACTATATCAGGTCAAATCAGGGAGGCACATTACAAGCCTGCAATGAAATTTTAAAAAGTCTTTGACTATACAGGCTGTTACACAACGCCAATTTTTGAGCATAAGCTCCTTTTCAAGCCCCAATTTCTACGTTGGAAAAATTTGCATTATGTAACAACCTGTCGGATATTTCCCATAGGCAAGAGTTTAAATTATAACTCACTGCAAATAAAATTGATTATTATTTAATTAAGGATTCATTTCATAGGAATCTTTTAAAGATATTATATGTTTTCCCCAGATTCTTGAGAACCGCTCCGTATCTCTTGCCGGCTTTTTAATGATTTTTTGGCAATAATCCATCTGGACATCGGTTGTATCTGTTTTTGAATAGAGCTTTAATGCATTCTCTGAAAAATCTCTGACCATAAAGTCAAAAATCTGTTCCAAAAGATCTTCTTCAAATTGATCCATATTAAATTTTTCAATGATCAACTGTCCATAGGCGACAAGTGTGAACATTTCACCAAGATATAACAGAAAATCCATGTTCTTGACCTGGTTTTTATCCGGTGTTGCTTTTAAAAGCATCTCCTGTAATATTGCTATCTGTTCTTTAAAAATATTGACATTGGGCAGGTCAACACTGTTATAAGCAATATTAAAATCATGAAACTGGATTTTCCCAAGCCCTCTTGTTGGTCCCTGGTTAAATAGGAATTCATCGCAGACTGCATCATCTCGTTTTTCAATTTCAGGGAACTCACCCGGATTAAAAAAGTAATTTGCCATGAATTTAATAATCAGGGCCATGTTTACATGAACCGTCCCCTCAAGTTTTGGCAGAGCTCTGATATCGGTTGCAGCCATTTCAAAAAAAGCATCTTTTTCAAATCCCTTTGCAGCAATCACATCCCATATCAGGTTGATCACCAACTCGCCCTGGGAAGGAACCTTCATTTTAACCATGGGATTGTACAACATATATCTCCTGTCATCTTTTGAAGCACTTCTAAAATAGTCGGACGCCCTCAAGGAGAAAAGCTTCATGGCAACAAGCCTGGTATATGCATCAACAAATATCTGTTTGATGTGTGGAAAATCTGTAACCCATTTTCCATAAAGATTTCGGTTGGCAGCATGATTCAGCCCTTCATAAAATGCATGGGTGCACATACCGATGGCTGCCCATCCAAGGTTGAATTTTCCCACATTAACGGTGTTCAACGCTGAATCCCATGCATCCTGTCCTGTTGATAGGATATCTTTTTGTGTAATGGGATAGCCGTTCAAGGCATATTCAGCAACATAACTTTCCCACTCAACAACATTCTGGACAAGATCATAGTTGTCATGTTCAGGATTCACTGCAAAAAATACATACTCCCCGGTTTCACTGTTTTTCCCGAAAGTTGAAACTATACCTGCCTTATTGGCATTACCGATATAATACTTCCCTCCATCTGCAACATATTGTCCTTCTCCAAGCGGTGTTAAAGACATATCAGAAGAGTAGAGGTCTGCGCCATGGGTTTTTTCTGACAGACCAAAGGCAAATATATCTCCATCTTTTAATAGTTGAGCGGTTTTATGTTTTATCTCTTCATTGGAACTCATCCAGATAGGTCCCAGACCCAGAATAGAGACCTGCCATGTATACCAGTAAGAGAGGTTGTAAAATCCTAAAATTTCATTAAAATCACATATTCTTCTGGTATCCCACCTGGCATTTGGATTCTTATTTGCATACTTTAAAGGAGTAAGCAGGGTTGCAAATATCTGGTTTTCTTTTAAGAACTCAATAAAATCACCATACCATATTCTTTCATGATAATCTGATTTTAACTGTTTTTTACCTCTGCTTTCAAAAAACTCAATTGTTTTTTTCATAATTGCTTTTGATTCTGTATCAAGATGGTCAAAATTATCTGTTTTCGGGTTTAATAAATTCATGAATTGTTCCTTTTATCTAATAATTTTAAACTAATCTAATTTGTACTCAAACTTATTTGATAAGTAAAGAGATGAGCTGAAATTGAGTTTGCCAAATCAACATATCATTTGCTATATTTTTACCCATTATCCTGTCAGTGCAGTATCCTTTTGATTTTATAATTTGACAAATTTATGTAATTGACATATATTATTATTTACATAATATACCATTAATTTTCTGCTTTTGTTAGTTTAAATTAACTTTACGCAGTTTACTTTTACAATCTCGAAGAAGGAAATGTTCATGACAAAACATACCATTGATTATAACGCTATTATCAAGTTGACCAATGCTATTTCCCAGTGTCAAGATCCGGAAAAAATAGCTTCTATTACAGCAGAAAGTGTAACAAAAGCATTTGATGCCAAGGGGTGTTCAGTGTTTCTTGTGAACAGAAAAACCCGTGAAATGGGTCTTGTAGCATCATATGGTTTGAGTTCTGAGTATCTTGACAAGGGAAAAGTTAGTTTCATGCAACCCATAAAAGAAGCAAAAGATGCTGTTCCTATAGCCATTTACGATGTAATGGATGACCCGAGAATCCAATATCCGGAAGAAGCAAAAAAAGAAGGGATATCATCCCTGCTTGGTGTTCCCATTATCAGCCATAACGAGATCATTGGCGCACTTCGGATATACACTGAAGAACTCTGGGAATTTTCCATTGCTGATATTTCCATGGTTCAGGCAATTGCCTTGATATGCGGCATGGCAATGGAGATGAGCTGGATGCTGAAAGATCACGAGGAAGATCTTGAAACCTGTAAAATGGACGATGAAGAGGAAAATACTTTTGGATTGGGGCGAATCCAGAATATGAACCAGTTGTTAAGATCCATAAGGGGCCTTAAAATCGAGGATCCCAAATAAATACCTGCACTGCTGGATACTTCCTGGATTATATAAAATTCAGCCTGAGCTGCAGCTTATAATGAAATTTAAAATATCTTAAAAAATCTTTGACGGATTCATTGAATTGGTATATATTTGATGTAATCATATAGTATAGTTCTCTTCTAGTTGATTTGAACCTCTTTAGCAATTCATACTCTTTTGTGCTTATCTCTTTTTCAACTTTGATTTAGTTTACCGTGCACCCTGAATTATTATCAGGGTGCTGTTTTAATAATCAAAAAGAGAAGGAGGCGTTTATGGAAAACCACACCATTTATTATGACATGATGATCCGTTTAACAAGTGCTATTTCTCATTGTAAAGATCCAGAAGAAGTAGCCCTTATTACGGCCGAGAGTGTAAAAACAGCATTTGCAGCCAAAGGATGCTCAATATTTCTGGTGGACAGGAAAACCCGCGAATTAGGTCTTGTCGCCTCATCCGGTCTGAGTTCAAATTATCTTAATAAGGGGCCGATTCATTTTATGCAGACTATCAGGGAAGCAAAGGATGCTGTTCCCATTGCCATTTATGATGTCATGGATGATCCAAGAATCGAATATCCACAAGAAGCAAAAAATGAAGGGATCTCTTCTCTGCTCGGTGTCCCCATTATCAGCCATGATAAAATCATTGGTGCACAGAGGATATATACTGAAAAACCATGGGAATTTTCCGTTAATGATATCTCCATGGCCCAGGCTGTTGCATTGATATGCGGTATGGCAATGGATATGTGCAGGATGTATAAAGGCTATAAAACAAGCATTGAGATCCTTAAAAACATGAGAAGTAAAGATACTTTTGGATCAAAAAAAGTGGACACCCCATGAAGGTGTCCCTCTAAGTTTTGACCAGTCAATTTGTGATTATTAAAACCTTTAGCTTGCTCAATATTTTTCCCAGGCAGTTTATTGATGTTGTTTAAACTGCCTGGGAGCAAAAATTTAATTGCCCGCAACTCCATCCAACTCATGTTTTAAAGTGCGGTTCATCAAATGATCAACAGTCTCTTTAACAGGTATTTCATTAAAAAGAACTCCATAGACTTCATTGCAAATGGGAAGATCAACCCCAAGTTTTTTTGACAGATTATAAACAGATTTGGTTGTTTTTACACCTTCTGCAACCATTCTCATTTCTGAAATGATCTCATCTAATTTTTTACCCTCACCAATCTGTCTGCCCACTGTATAGTTACGGCTTAAAGCACCTGTACAGGTCAATAAAAGATCTCCGACCCCTGCAAGCCCTGCAAGGGTTAAAGGATCAGCACCCAGTTTTGTTCCAAGGCGGTTCATCTCTGCAAGGCCTCTGGTTATAAGTGCTGCCCTTGGATTAAGGCCCATTTTCATACCATCACAAATACCAGCGGCAATGGCCAATACATTTTTCATGGCACCTCCGATCTGGGTGCCTATGGGGTCATCGTTGACATAAACCCTGAATGTAGAACAGGAAAATATTTTCTGGACATACTCGGCCACTCTACGGCTGATTGATGCAGCTGCAACAACTGTTGGAACTTTATTGGCAACTTCTTTGGCAAAACTCGGACCTGAAAGAACAGCAAGATTTTCTTTGGGTAAAAAATCAATTTTTTCGGCAAGGATCTGGGTCATGGTCAGATGAGTTTCATTTTCAATCCCTTTGGATGCTGTTACAATAATTGTTTCAGGACTGATAAAATTTTTCATTTTATCTGCCATATCGCGCATACAATGAGACGGGACTACCATAAGAACAAGGTCTTTTCCCTTTACAACAGCTTCAAGATCATTGGATGGAATGATATTCTTCGGCAGCTTTATATTTGGTAGAAAGAATCTGTTTTTTCTCTCTTTTTCAATTTGTTCTTTTACTTCTGGTTCAAACACCCACAAATCCAGAACAAATCCCTTGTCTGCAAGCAGTTTGGCAAGGGCTGTCCCCCAGCTTCCTCCACCAACAACTCCTATCCGGGTTTTTGCTATATCAATAATATCACTCATATATTAAATTTCCTCTCAGATTTGATTTTTTTTCATCTTTTTGATTCTTAACACAGGAGAGATAATCAAGCAAGTGAACCTGATAAATGCTCTGGATAATTGTCATAAAGAATTGATGTTTATCCATCCAAGATGCTTATCTCCCGGTGATTTTAAAATGAGAACTCAAAAATTGATCCATACTACATATGGTATAATAGTAAATGATAAAAAATCCAGAATGATATATGAAATGGTCGCCCAGTGTTATCAAGATTTGAACTGGTATCATTGATATTCTGAATATCTTGTTGCAGTTATTCATTGGATAATTATTGTTGACTGACGGCTACTGAAGAAAATGATTAATTTTCTTGGAGTATTGAGACACCTTTTTCTTTCAAAAATTTTCCGAACCATACATCAATCGTACTGATGTGCTCAAAAAGCCACATGACCAATAAGGTGTCAATTGAATCGGCAAGCAATTGTGTAGCACCTTCCTCCAAAAGGTCTTCTTCCAAGTTGTTTAGGGTTGTCTTGAATCCTTCATGCATTTGCTTGTGATTTTCCAATTCTGGGTAACCATTTGCTGCCATATGTTTTTCTTCGGCACTGAAATGAAAATTCGTATAGTCAATCAGAAAACTGAGAGTAGTTGCAATCTTCTCTGGTCCCTGCCCCGATTCCAGGGATTGGCTTAGATCATTGAGATGTTTAATCAACATCTTATGCTGTTCGTCGATCAGTCCTATTCCAACCGATAAATCACTCGTCCATCTGATTTCTTTCATTTTTTCTCCTTAAATAGTGTTAAATTTTAGTTCATCATGTGCCTTTATACTTGTTGAATACATTAATAGCATAAATTATACCAAACTATTTTAGAGAGATATTTTTTTATACTCAGAGAAGGGCCACTTTAGGCAAAAGCCTATATCCATGGTGTTTTTCAGCATTCCTAATTTAGTGAGACATTAAATGAGAGTATTGCGTGAGACAATTTTGTAACATTTGTATGTGTCTCACGATTAGGCAGTTGTGATGTTGAGGTGTCTTTTAATCATCTTC
>CAXMTQ010000051.1:0-12567 GCA_964196205.1 uncultured Desulfobacula sp. | reverse complement strand
TGGCAAGAGAGGCTGGATTTAATAAAGAGTTTCACCTCTCCACCCTTGGCAACTGCACTTTTCCTTCAGGATTAAAGACATCAAAAGAGTTGGGATTTAAAAGAGTGGTTCTGCCAAGAGAGTTTACCATTGATGAGATAAAAGATATGGCCCAGAAAACTCCAGATAACATGGAACTTGAAGTATTTATCCATGGAGCTTTGTGTTATTGTATTTCAGGACGCTGCTATTGGAGTTCATGGTTTGGCGGAAAAAGCTCTCTTCGGGGAAGATGTGTCCAGCCCTGCAGAAGAGTATATGAACAAAAAGGTCAAAGAAAACAACATTTTTCCTGTATGGATTTTTCTGCTGATGTACTTGCAAAAATTTTAAAACCAATCGAAAAAGTAACCACCTGGAAAATTGAAGGCCGTAAAAAAGGCCCCCATTACGTTTATTATACTGTTAAAGCCTATAAATTATTGCGGGATGAACCCGAAAAGAAAAAACAGGCCCTGGCCTTTCTTGATTATGCCATGGGAAGGCAGTTCACCCATTACAATCTTTTATCCCAGCGGAAGATGAATCCTATTGACCCTTCATCTCAAACCGGGTCTGGACTTTTTGCAGGAAGGATTCAAAACCCTGCCTCTCCATACTTTATTACAAGAGAAGAACTATTTGTTTCAGATCTTTTAAGAATCGGTTTTGAAGAAGACCAGTTCCATAGTATTCAGAGGGTAACCAGAGCCATACCCAAAAAAGGGAAGTTCTATCTTAAAAAACAATCAAACGCCAGAATCAAAAAAGGGACACCTGTTTATATAATCGACAGAAGAGAGACAGAGCTTGCCACTGCCATAAAGGCTCTTGACCAAGAGCTTGCACAAATAAAAAAAATAGCAGTAAAGCCCGATAAAAACAAATTAAAGAGCACTCTTTTAGAAAAAGCCATAAAATCTAAAAACAGAATTACGGAGCTCACAATTTCCAGGGGAAAACTCAAACCACCATCTGATTTTTCATTAACAGGAGCATGGATTTCAAGCCAGGGGTATTCTTTGCGCCCCAAAATCAAAAGCTGGCTATGGATAGACCCTCTGTTATTTCCCAATGATGAGAAAATCTGTTCACAATATATTGATAATGCTATAAAAAAAGGGGCAAAAAACTTTGTCCTGAATGCATTGTGGCAATTGTCTCTGTTTAAAAACCCAAAACAACTGAATTTATGGGCAGGCCCTTACTGCAATATAACCAACTCAACCACCTTAAATATTTTAAAACAATATGGATTCTCCGGTGCCATTGTAAGCCCGGAACTTGATGAGGATACATTTTGCTCTCTACCGCAAAACACACAATTGCCGCTCGGTGTAGTCATTTATGGAAACTGGCCATTGGGTATATCAAGAATTATTTCCCAGGATCTTAAAAC
Organism: uncultured Desulfobacula sp.; assembly: GCA_964196205.1. Classification (GTDB taxonomy): domain Bacteria; phylum Desulfobacterota; class Desulfobacteria; order Desulfobacterales; family Desulfobacteraceae; genus Desulfobacula. The sequence continues at coordinate 11,150 of CAXMTQ010000051.1, read as the reverse complement.
AAACCTTGGCTTTACAAGCCCGAAAGGTGAAATCGCCTGGATTTCAAAACAGAACAGTAATTATTATATTTTTCCAAACTGGTATCTTGATTTAACATCCAAAAAAGAGCAGCTTAAAAAAGCAGGGTTTACTCTATTTGTCAATATGTTTGAAAATGTCCCAAAGAGCATAAAAATTAAAGACCGGCCAGGTCTCTGGAACTGGAATCTCAAGCTTTTATGATGATTCCGATATCTCTTTTTTTATTCAACCTATCAGAATATCTTCTTACATAATGCCCAATATGCCGCTCTTTTAGATCTCCCATTGACAAATAAAAACTGCTCATATACTCATGTGACTAAAATAATTGTATGGTAAAATTGACGGTTTGTTACAAAACAGAAATTTCTCAAACACTTGCTTTGTAACAACATTGCAGTATTTTGATTTTTTATTGTGTTAAATAAAATCGTGGCGGTATTGATATAACCAATATATCAAGAAAATTTAATGCGGGAGCGTACTATGATTTATAAGATATTTCCTTTTTTACTGTGGTTCGGCGATTATGACAAAGAAAAATTAAGTGCTGATGTCATAGCTGGCATAACTGTTGCCATGGTATTAATTCCCCAGTCCATGGCATATGCCCAGCTTGCAGGACTGCCAGCATATTTTGGTCTTTATGCTGCATTCCTGCCCCCAATGGTTGCTGCTCTGTTTGGATCAAGCCGGCAGCTTGCAACCGGGCCTGTTGCTATGGTTTCACTAATGTCAGCAGCTTCACTGGAACCTTTGGCCACAGCAGGAAGTACCCAGTTTATCGCCTATTCAATAATACTTGCGTTAACTGTTGGATGTTTCCAGCTTTTTCTCGGTGTGTTTAAACTTGGTCTTGTGGTTAATCTTCTTTCCCATCCGGTGGTGAACGGTTTTACCAATGCCGCAGCCATTGTAATTGCATCCTCACAATTTTCTAAATTATTCGGTGTTTATGTGGATAAAGCACCCCTCCATTACCAAACCATAATCAATGTGTGTAAATCAGCTTTTCATTACACCCATCTGCCCACTCTGGGTATGGGCATACTTGCCATTGTCATCATGGTTATTTTAAAACGCGTGAACCCCAAAATTCCCAGTGTACTTGTAGCTGTTACTGTGACTATTCTGATCTCCAGATTTACAGGATTTAATAATGACAAATTTATCCCCCTTGAAAATATAAAAAGTCCTGAAATTGTAAAAATAATTACAGAGTTTAATAATAATATAATACAACTCAAAGAGTTAGGCACAAAAAGGGCAAACCTGAATAATGACCTTAAAGCCAGTAAAAAAGCGGTCAAGGAACATGGAATGCATATTGCTTCTGACAAACAACTTAATATCGAGCATGAGCTTGCACTGACCCAGGCCAGGATTGATCAGATAAAGGGAGTTGCTCACATTAAGCGGGAGAATCTCAGGTTTGTACATTTTTTAACTTCAGACAATGCAGAAGATAACCCTTTTTTTTATACTGATTCAACCCTTCCCAATGGTTTAAAAACAGATGGTCACAAATGGCGCATAAAAATAAGCAACAAGATTCTGGATACCACTAATCTAAAAATGATTGGTGCCGGGGCCATAGTCGGTAAAATTCCCGAAGGAATTAAAATTGGTATCCCCAAAGCACCTGATAATACAACTTATTTTTCCGCTTTCTTGCAGTTGCTGCCCTTTGCAATAATTATTTCCCTGATTGGATTTATGGAAGCCATTGCAATTGCCAAATCCATGGCTGCAAAAACCGGACAGAAACTCGACCCCAACCAGGAGTTGATTGGACAGGGACTTGCCAATATCATTGGTTCTTTTGGTCAAAGTTATGCTGTTTCCGGATCATTTTCACGTTCTGCAGTAAATCTTCAGGCCAATGCAGCAACCGGGGTATCTTCAGTTGTTACAAGTCTAATGGTAGCTTTAACACTTCTCTTTTTCACCCCGCTTCTTTATCATCTGCCGCAGGCGGTCCTTGCTGCCGTCATCATGATGGCTGTAATAGGTCTTGTTAATGCATCAGGTTTTATTCATGCCTGGAAAGCCAAACGCGCAGATGGTATAATCTCTGTTATATCTTTTGTCTGCACCCTCTATTTTGCGCCCCATCTTGAAGAGGGTATCCTGGTTGGTGTGGGACTCACTTTTGGACTTTTCATATATCAACACCTGCGCCCAAGGGTTGCTATACTTTCAAAAGCCCAGGATAATAGTTTAAAAGATGCTGAGAAAGCAGGTTTACAAGAGTGCAGACATATTGCAGTTGTTAGATTTGACGGTTCTCTGATTTTTGCCAATGCAACCTATCTTGAAGACAGGGTTCTTGACTATATAGCTGATAAACCCGAATTAATGCACATTTTAATTGCTTCAAAAGGTATCAACGATATTGACGCATCCGGGGAGGATGCCATATCCATTCTCATTGATACTGTCAGGAGCAGCGGGCTTGAAATATCATTTTGCGGTTTAAAAGAAGAAGTTCTGGCAGTAATGGAGAGAACACATTTAACTGATAAACTTGGAAGGGAAAATATTTATCCGGATTCAAGAGCAGCTTTAGATTCCATGTACAAACAAATTCATGCCCAGGTAAATTGTAATGATTGTCCCTTGAAAAGCTATCTGCCAATTGAACATTGAAAAAGTTGATTATGACTAAGCTTTCCAACCCGCTGATTAATTCTCTGCTGGAGAACCCCATTGATTTTATCCATTTTATTGATGAAATCCCCATGGGTGTTCTCGTGCTTGATCTTGACCAGAGAGTCGTTCATCTCAATAAATTCTTTGAAGCTCTTTCCGGAGAATACATCGACAGAGCCTATGGTGTCCAGTGTCATAATGTACTCAGAAGCGCTGCCTGTGTTAACAATTGCCCTCTGCTGCTCATGGGCAGTGAGAATCGATCCATATCCTGTAAGAGTGATATGATTAATATGGACAGACAGAAACTGCCAATTAGAATAACTATTGCACCCATGCTGGACATAAATGGAGAGGTCACAGGATTCATAGAAACCATCCAGGATCTGAGAATGGTTGAAAAACTTGATCAGCAGCAAAATATTGCCTACAGCTTTGCAAATATAATCGGCAGAAGTCCACAGATGGAAAAAATATTCCAGACCCTGCCTCTTCTTGCTCAAAGTGATACTTCAATTTTAATAACCGGTGAAACAGGAACTGGAAAGGACCTTGTGGCTGAAGCCATACACCAGACCTCGGAACGTGAGGCAAGCCCTTTTATTAAAATAAATTGCGGCGCACTTCCTGAGACACTTCTTGAATCTGAAATATTCGGTCATGAAAAAGGTGCTTTTACAGGTGCGGTTGGAAACAAACCCGGCAGGTTTAAACTGGCTCATAACGGCACTATATTTTTAACTGAAATCGGAGATCTGCCCCTTGCCCTCCAGGTTAAACTTTTAACATTTCTTGATGATAAAATTATTTTTCCTCTGGGCAGTACCAAAGGATTTAATGTCAATGTAAGAATGATTGCAGCAACCAATCGCAATCTTGAAGAGATGGTCAAGGAAGGCAGCTTCAGAAAAGACCTCCTCTTCAGGTTGAATGTGGCACGGATACATCTGCCCCCTTTAAGAGAGAGGGAAGGAGATATAAGGTTGCTGCTGGATCATTTCTTCAGCCATTATACACGGCAGGTTAATAAAACTATGAAAGGCTTTTCCACTGCAGCCCTTGCAAGGCTTACACGCTATGATTATGAAGGAAATATCAGGGAATTAAAAAATATTGTGGAATATGCGGTCAATGTGGCAGCTACTTCAGTAATAGAACCTGAGAACCTGCCAGCATATTTGTTTGAACCTGTAATAGTTACACACTCTTCATCTTCAGGCAGTTTTAAAAATTTTAATGCTGCAAACCATATACAAACTGAAAACACTGTTTCTAAACCAGGTAAAATTCAGTCGAATGAAACATGGCCGTCTGTACAGCGAAGAATGATTCTTGATGCACTTAAAGATGCAAAAGGGAAAAAGAGTGAAGCTGCCAGAATTCTTGGAATGGGAAGAAGTACTTTGTGGAGAAAAATAAAACAATATAATATTGATCCATGATCCATCAAAACATTTTAAAAAACCATATACATCATTGAAACATCATGATACTAACTAAAACATACAAATTACTGCCATGAATCAGCCATATGGAGTTTTGCATTCATCATGATACATAAATTAACCATACCAGTTCATAAAGAAAACGTAGCTCTGCGTTTTGACATGGCAACTGAAGTTTTTATTATTCTTTTATCTGATAAATTCATTATTGAGGAAAAAAAGAGTATTGTCCTGCCCAGATCTTCTGCAGATGAACTGTGCCACCTGATTCTTTCTGAAAATATAAATACACTTATCTGCGGTGCTATTGAAGATGAATACTACCAATTTCTTACGTGGAAAAAAATAAATATATTTGATTCAGTAGTGGGGATATGGTCTGAAGCATTCACAAACTGGAAAGAGAGCAATCTAAATTCCGGCGACATACTTTCCAGTAGAGTGGTAGAGGGCAGATATGTTTAAAAACATAGTGGACAGCACGGTTTCTTCCAGCAAATATGCTAAAGGTCACTACACTTTATTGAAAAGAAAAGTTATTTTCAGCATGTTTATTATGGTAACCATTCCCCTTACCATTATGCTGACCATAAATTATTTTCAATACAAATCATATCATCAAAATCAGATAACGTTGCCGCTTCAAGAGATTTCTGAAAAAACCAAGCACTCTTTTGAGCTTTTCTTGGAACAGAAACTGGCGATTATCAAATTCATCTCCACAACATATAATTTTGAAAGTCTGAAACATAAAAAAACTATTAACAAAATCCTGGTTTCACTTAAAAAAGAGTACAAAGAATTTGTTGATATTGGTTTGATCGATTCCAAGGGAGAACTTATATCCTACGCAGGTCCCTACTCTTTACTTGGCAAAGATTATTCCATGCAGACTTCCTACAAGGAGACACAGATAAAGGGTCAATATATAAGTAATGTTTTTCTTGGCTACAGGAAAAGCCCCCATATTGTAATTGCAGTTCAATCTTTTAGGAATGAGAGTCAAAACTTTATTTTAAGGGCAACCATCAGCACTGATTTTTTTGGAAGATTTATTGCTAATATGGGTCTTGCAAGGCAGAGCGATGCATTTCTTATAAACAGCCAGGGTATCTTGCAGACAAATTCTCTCTATTATGGGAATGTCCTTGAAAAATGCCCTCTGAAAATTATCGATTCACATTTTCAACCCTATAATTTCAAGAAAAAGGATACAAAGAATCGTGATGTTGTTATTGTAAGTTCTGCATTTACCATTGCTGATTATATTCTGGCCATTGTCCAGCCATATTCAGTTGCCCTGGGATCATGGTATGACTTTAAGTACGATATGATATTTGTTTTTTTAATAAGCCTTGCAATCATTCTTTTTGCCATTGTGCAATTGAGCAATATATTAGTAAATAGAATCAAAATCTCAGAAGAGCACAAAGAGAGTGTGATGGCAGAGCTTCAGCATGCACAAAAATTATCCTCAATTGGAAGACTTGCTGCAGGAGTTGCCCATGAAATCAATAACCCTCTTGCCGTTATCAATGAAAAAGCAGGGCTTTTAAATGATCTGATAGATCTTTCAGACAATTTTGATAAAAAATCAAAATTTACCGAGCTTTCCAAATCCATAATTAAATCAATAGAGAGATGCAGGAAAATCACAAGCAGGCTGCTTGGCTTTTCAAGACGTATTGATGTGAAAATTGAATCCATCCAGGTTAACGATATTATACATGAAGTTATTGGATTTTTAGAAAAAGAGACTCTTTATCGAAAAATTGACCTGATTTTAAATCTATCTGATTCAGTTCAACCTGTTTTCTCAGATCACGGGCAGCTTCAGCAGGTGTTTTTAAACCTATTGACCAATGCCCTTGCAGCAGTTGAAGATGAACTTGGCACAATAGAAATTGAGACAATAAACAGTATTAAGAGAGGTGTTATAATAAAAATAAGTGATAATGGGTGCGGCATGTCACAGGAAACTATTGAAAAGATTTTTGATCCCTTTTTTACAACCAAGAAGAAAGAAGGTACGGGTTTAGGTCTTTCAATAAGTTATGGTATAATTAAAAAACTGGGGGGAAAAATTTTTGTGGAGAGTGAACCTGAAAAAGGCACTGTTTTTACAATCCACCTCCCTGAAGGATCAGAAGAAATGGAGACAAATTATGACAAAACAAAAACCAAAAATTCTTCTTATTGATGATGAAGAAGAATTTATTTCCACTCTTGCAGAGAGATTGGAAATAAGAGGATACACATGTAAAACTGCGGAAGACGGCGAATCAGGTCTTCGCATGATAGAAGAGCAAAATTTTGATATTACTGTCATCGACCTGATGATGCCAGGCATTAGCGGCCTTGATACTTTAAGGCAGATAAAAAAAATGTCACATGATCTTCCTGTTATCTTGCTTACAGGACACGGATCAACCAAGGATGGTATGGAAGGAATGAGCATAGGTGCATCTGATTTTCTCATGAAACCAATAGATATCAATATCTTACTTGAAAAAATCAATATTGCAGTGGGGTTGGAGTAAAGAGAGGAACCAATGGAAAATAATTCTAAAAAAACTGCTTTTTTTGGAAAAGTTACCGCTAACGTAACCCATGAATTACAAAATGTTCTTGCTATTATTAAGGAGAATGCAGGTCTGATGGAGGATTTCATGCAATTTCAGATGAATCCTGAGAATTTGGCGGATCTGGAAATAAATCTGAAAAAAATCCTTGGCAAAATCGCTGAACAGACTAAAAGAGGCGTAGGTCTAACCACAGCGCTCAATGGTTTTGCCCATACCACAGACAGAGTTGAAGCTGAAATCCATATTCATAAAGCCTTGGAAAGATTACTTTTTCTGACAAACAGACTGTTTCTGCTCCAGGGAATTGAAGTTAATCTGAAAAAGTGTGAAAAATCTCCTTCAATTGTTATTGATCATGTTCTTTTTCAAACAATCATATTGATGTCTATTGAGTGTTTGATAGAAATTCCAGATTCTAAATCCAATATAGGTATCAGGGTTGTAAATCAGGATGGCAAAATCCGGCTTGATATCTGCTATGATGATTCAGATATTGATTGTGATGATTTTAAACAAAAACTCTCTTTGTCTGAAAAATGGGCAGACTTAATAAACATCTGCACTGATATAAAACTGAAAGCCGAGATGATAAATCAAACTCAGACCGGCATTTGTATTATATTTCATTGATGTGTTGCATTTTGTTTCATAACGTTTTAATAAAAACATTTCATTACGTTTTATAATGTTTCATATAATTTAATTGTTCTAATAACTATTTAATTTAACGGCTTATTTTTTATGGCATATCTCTTGCTAAAGTAATAGAATAAAAGATAGAGTAGTGTATAAAGAAGAGTACAATGGCAAGTAATCAAACAGAGCAGTTATTAAATAACAAAAGGGGGAAATCATGTCTGTTTTAAGTATAACAAATGGATTGTTTGCCGATTCGGAAAAAATCATTAAAATGCTTGCCAGGCAGCTTAACTGCAAAATTATAACAGATGAGCATCTCATTGAAAAAACACATCAGGAATACAATATCAAGATAGCTTCTCTTCTTAAAGTTGCTGAGAACAAACAGATTGTATTTAATGATTTTACTCATGAAAAAGAAAAATGCATTGCTGCTCTCAAAAAGACTTTAGCAGGGTTTGTCAAAGAGGGTAATTGTATTTTCCATGGGCTTATGGGTCATCTGATTCCCAAAGAGGCCACTCATATCATGAGAATTTTGATAATTGCAGAGAAAAAGCAGCGCATTCAAAATGCAATGTCAAATAATAATTTATCTGAAAAAGAGGCAACAAAAGAGATCTATAATTCAGATAAGCTTGCGTTTTTATGGACAAGCTTTCTATTTCAGAAAAAAGCGTGGGACAACTCTCTTTATGATATCATTATCCCTTCAAAAACTCTTGATGTTGAAGAGTCAGTTAATCTTGTATCAAAACATCTTCAAAAACTACCCTTTAATGATGAAGAATTAATTGAATTAGAAGCTTTGGATTTTAAATTAGCAAGTGAAGTTGAATCAGCCTTGAGTGAAATCGGTCAGGGGCTTTTGGTAAAATCCAAAAACAGCAATATAGATGTAACCATTGATAAAAAAGTAATGATGCTAACAAAATTTCAGCAGAAAATAATCCAGACTGCTCAAACAATAAAAGGGGTGAAATCCGTGGAGACAAAAATTGGAAAAAATTATTATAAAGGAAACATTGTACGTAATTATGAATTTGAAACACCTTTGAGAGTTCTCCTTGTTGATGATGAAAAAGAGTTTGTACAAACTTTGTCTGACCGCCTTAAATTGCGTCAGTTTGCAAGTGAAATTGCTTACAATGGCCAGGAAGCACTGGATTTTACTGACAGGGAAGATACTGAAGTTATACTGCTTGATTTAAAAATGCCGGGAATTGATGGTATAGAGGTGCTAAAGAAGATTAAAAAATCAAAACCGCATATTGAAGTCATCATTCTCACTGGTCATGGCTCTGAGCAGGACAGAAAAACCTGTATGGAGTCAGGAGCATTTGCCTACCTGCATAAACCTGCAGATATTGAAATTATTACTGAAACAATGAAAAAAGCATATGAAAAAATTGAGGCGGCAAGAAATAGTGAAGCATAAGATTCTACAATTTAAATTTAATTTTAAAAGGGAAGAAAATGAAAATCAAGGTATTAATTACTGATGATGAAAAAGAATTTGTCGACACTCTTTCAGCAAGACTGGAAATAAGAAATTTCAGTGTTACAGCTGTATATTCAGGTAAAGCAGCCATTGAAATGATAGAAAAACTTAAATTTGATGTTATTATACTTGATGTCTTAATGCCTGAAATGGATGGTATTGAAACATTGAAACTGATCAAGGAGAAATCCCCCCTTACTCCGGTGATTATGCTCACCGGAGAAGCAACTGTAGATAATGCCATCAAGGGGATGAAACTTGGAGCATTTGATTTTCTTATTAAGCCCACGGACACCGAGCGCCTTGCGGAAAAAATTAATCAGGCAAATGCTTATAAAAGTGAACATGAAGAGCGTATTCGCCAGGCTGAAATTGAAAATATTTTAAGAACCAAAGGCTGGTAATTTTCTGACGAACATCCTAATTCCGGAGGTATAAAAGTGAAGAAATATAAAATAAAAGATTTAATGGTTCCTCTATCGAATTATGCTGTAATTCCCGAAGATGCAACCATTTTTGAAGCTGTTATGGCATTGGAAAAAACACAGCTGAAGTTTAATCAAAACAGCTATCTGAACAGAGCTATTCTGATAGAAGACAGCGACGGAAATATTGTTGGCAAGCTGAGTCAATTAGATATCCTCAGAGCTCTTGAACCCAAATATGCAGAGATAAAATCAGAGCTGCCCGGTATGGCAAACTATGGGTTCAGCAAACAATTTTTATTATCTATTTTAGAAACCTATAAAATGTTTACTAAACCTCTTGATGATATCTGCAAAAAAGCAAGCATGAGAAAAGCTTCTCAATACATGCATTGTCCAACCGAGGGAGAGCATATTAATGCAGATGACTCCTTGGATCAGGCTATCCACATGTTAATTGTGGAAAACCATCAATCGCTTCTGGTTACACAGGAAAAAAAGATCATTGGTATTTTACGTCTGACCGATGTGTTTGCATATATTTCACAACAAATGAAAGAGTGCAATTTCTAATATACAATCAATTGACAAATCATCATATAGGAGAAATCATGTCCAACAATTCGTCTGAAACACTGAAACAAAGTGTTAACTATAAAAAAATTATTTTTACCTCTTTTGGTCTTCTTCTTTTTGCGTTGGTATATTGGTCACCTTTGTGGCCTGATGCAGTTGATCCGGAAGGTAAAACTTTTACCCTTACTATGGCCGGGAAAGGCTCTATTGCAATTTTTCTTCTCGCAGCCACCTGGTGGATCACAGAGGTCATACCCATTGGTGTCACCAGTTTAACAATCGGCGTACTTCAGGTTCTGTTCTTGATTCGTCCTGCCAATAAAGCATTTACCGATTTTATGGACCCAAATGTTCTTTTTATATATGGCTCCCTGGTTATTGGTATTGTATTTACCAAAACAGGGTTGACAAAAAGGATAGCCTATAAAATGCTTGCCATTGTCGGAGAGAAGACAAGCATGATTTATCTGGGGTGTTTTGTACTTACTGCCGCACTTTCACATATTATGGCACATACAGCTGTCGCAGCCACAATTTATCCCCTGTTATTAGCAATCTACGCCATGTATGGCGAGGGTGACAAACCCACCAAATTCGGTAAAGGATTGTTCATGGGCATGGCATATATAGCAGGCGCTGGAAGTATTGTGACACTCCTTGGGGCTGCCCGTGGTGCAGTAGCGCTCGGATTTTACGAAGAGGTGACAGGACAAAGTGTTGGTTTTTTCGAACTCTCCTACTACATGTTCCCCATTGGATGGTTGATGACCTTTCTGCTATGGGGATATTTTATGATAGTATTAAAACCTGAAAAAAAGACAATCCCCGGGTTAAAGGAAAACGCCAAAAGATTGAACAAAGAGCTGGGGAAAATTACCAGTAAAGAAATTACAGCTGCTGTAATTGTCGGGGTAGCCATATTGGTTCTTGGTATTTCAGCAGTAATGAAATCAACCATACCTGATTTTGTACCGCCTCATAAAACTGCTGTTTTGCTGGTTTCCACAATATTGTTCTTTATCACCGGTATTCTTGACGTTAAAGATCTTCAACTGGTACCCTGGAATATTATCCTGCTGTTTGCCGGTGCCATGAGCATTGGATTCTGTCTCTGGCAGACAGGTGCTGCAGAGTGGATGGCAATTAATTATCTATCATTTTTCAAGGACTCAAACTGGTTTGTATTTGTCTTAAGTATAGCCTTCCTTGTTATGATGATGACTAATTTTATCATGAATGTGGCAGCCATTGCCATTGTACTTCCGGTGGCATTGGTAACAGCACGTTATCTTGGTGTAGCCGGTG
>CAXMTQ010000050.1:12238-12576 GCA_964196205.1 uncultured Desulfobacula sp. | reverse complement strand
TATAAAATCATTGCGCAACCCATGCATTTTGACAAAAGGTCTGTCGGCTTGAATAAAAGCATTTTTATCGTCTGAAAACCAGGGAAGCTTCATTATAATTATCTCCTCCAATTGATGAAGTCAAAAAAAAATAAAATATAGAATACAAAATGTAATTCATTTTGTCAACCGGCTGCAATTGCTCTTCCATGAGTTATTTGTCTCCTTATGTAAATCATGCCTGCAATCCATTTTCCAGCAGGTGGGTTAGACGTTTTCAAAATTGCTATCATGATCAAACCCCTTATGTTATACCCTTACCTTTAATTATTTTATCAAATGTAATTGCGAATAGAAAT
>CAXMTQ010000050.1:0-12228 GCA_964196205.1 uncultured Desulfobacula sp. | reverse complement strand
AACCATTCGGTTTGATGTATTGACTTTTCCATTACAAAATGAATTAAGTAAACTCCCATTAAATCATATTGGAGACTAAAATCATTTTGAAAAATTAATTTCATTCAACTTACTACACTTAAGTTGAACCCAATCTGTTTGAGATTATTGAGTTTTATACATCATACCCAGTAATTGATTTAAAGGACATTACGATTCTTTTATCCTTGCCAGTGTAGGTGTTTTTGCCTTTTGGGCGCATTTGGGTTCTGCTTACAATTTCTTGGATTTATGGAGAGTTAACCCATCTTTTTGATATAAAAAATAAAAATGTGTAATTACAGGAAGTTGGCATATTTTTATTGCTGTTATGGCACTACTTTTGTTCATTTTTGATTATTTTCTTAATTGCTTTTCCAGGGTGCATATCTAATACCAGTACCCTATATAATTTTGGCCGTTCCGGCGTGAATAAAATGTGATAAAGGTTCTTCCTCAGGAAAGCTCCCATGTGCAAGAGAGCAAAATAATAAATATTAGAATATTAACAATAATGCCCCCTTGGAGGGGGCTGTATTATACCTCTCGGATAATGCACTCTTTATATGATTCACTGTACAGAGCAATCTTAATATTTATTCTATTCCCTGACAATATGTCTCTTTGGTAAAAAACAGAATTATTGTGGATAAAATAACCCATCCCATCATGGGGATAAAAGCATATTCATACGCATTGAGAGAATAAAACCTTACTTGGTTGACCATTTCCCCTGTCCAATATATATCAAGAATTTTACCCACAACTGGTTGGAGCAGCATAGGTCCCATCATAACACCCATATTTATCAGACCGGAAACCGTTCCAGACAAATACCTGGGAACAGATTCCATAACAAAGGCAAAACTGATAATCATACAACCGGAACAAAATCCGGTAATCCAAAGGATAACGACCAAAGGATAAAAAGGGAGAGTTTCCATAAAAAGGATGAATGACCATCCTAAAGTTACCACCATGGCTCCCACAATATAAATGGGCTTGCGTTTCCCCAGTCGATCGGAAAACCATCCGAAAAAAGGCCCTCCCATGGCCCAGCCAATAAGCAGGTATGATGTAAGAAACGCTGCCTTGGTTGGATTCAATTGATGATGCGAGACAAGAAAAGGTACGCCCCAAAGTCCTGAAAAAGTCAGAATACAACCCACAATTCCGCCGGGGATAATAAACAACAACACGGTATTTCGATATTTCAGTACCTTGAAAAGATTCTGCCAGGTTCCTTTGAAAGATAATGCTTTAGATTGGGGAATGCTGTCAGCAAATCCAGAATACCCTTTTTCCTGAGGACAGTCCCGGACAATTAACCAGATAATACATCCCAGCACAAGAGTTATCAGTCCGCTTACAAAAATAACACTTCTCCAGTTAAAGGTATCCATTAAAAATCTTAAAGGAGGTCCTGCGGTTATAGCTCCAATCAATCCTATAGATAACGCATTACCAGCAACAAAGGCATATAATTTTTTAGGGAACCAGGAAGAAGATAATTTTAAAAGGCCTACAAAGGCAACAGCCACGGAGCCGCCAATAAGAAACCGGCCAAGACCTGCTCCAATGAATCCCGGAGAAATTGAGAATAAAAGCGTACCTATTCCTGCCACGATACATCCGGCAGTTAAAAGTTTTCTAGGTCCAAGTGTATCTGCCAGAATTCCTGTGGGAATCTGCATGGCAACATAAGAATAAAAATAGAGGGCGGACAAATTACCCAAACCTGAAGCGGAAATTTGAAAATCCTGCATTAATTCCTGAGTCATAACTGCCGGAGCCACTCGCTGAAAGAAGCCAATAAGATAAAAAAGGGCTCCCAGGCCCCAGATAAACCATGCCAAAGACAGGGGGGGCTGATGCCTTGTATCGCTCCGATTAAAATGTCCTTTTTTAAAAATCAAACATCAACCTTTTCTTCTATCTCTTTTAATTGTTTTTCTAAATCTTTTGATTTCTCCTTATTGTTCTGTTTTTCAAGTTGTTCTATCATTGAATTAAACATATTTTTCAGTGCCGGCAGAACATCATTTTTAAAAGTCTCTTTTTGTTCTTTTGAAAATTGCGTTATTTGATCAGCAAGGTCATCCATTCTTTCCTGGAACTCTTCGGTGTTCAAAGTGGCAATATAATCTTCAAGTTGATTCATAAGTTCTCTGTTCTGTTTTTCAATACTGTCCATAACCTTTTTTAATTCTTCTCCAGTGGCGGCAAATTTGTATTCAAAAAATGTGATTCCTTTCACAGAAGACCCTGACTTCAGTAATTTCCTGCCTGATGCATCAAAAGAAGATATTGCAACAATATATGCATTGGCATTTTGTGAAAAAATATTGCTCATCAAAACAAATGGTGTGGTTTCATATATTTGATCTTTATATTTTTTATCAATCCTGATTTTAACTTTGGACATTTTAGACTCAACCAGGGATACTTTTGTCACTTCTCCAATTAAGGTTTTTTGACCTTTAGGCTCCTTTGCCAGATATATTTCACTTCCTTGTATAAGATTCTGATGGTTCTTATAAATTAGTTCAAGAGAGAAGTCTTTTTGAAATATTGACATGAAGTTTGATACGGGATTTGCTGAACAACTACTATAAATGCTGAAAATAATAATCACGAACAATATTATCTTTGAATGATTTTTCATTATAAACTCCTTAGAGTTGATTAAATTTTTAAAACTAAATTATAATCAACTGTTTTTATATATACTGAAATTATATTTTATCAACATATTTTTATTTATAATGGTTTTGTTCAGTTTTGATATACTGCACGATGCAAAGAGAGATAAAACTGAAAAAAGCCCCGAATAAAAAGGGAATCTTATAATCGACCATCCATAAAACCCCGCCAATGACAGGCAGGACCACTGCTGCAATATGATTAATAGTGAATCCCACAGCAGCACTGGATGCAATATCTTCAGGGTCGGCAATTTTCTGGAAATAGGTTTGAATGCCTGTTGAAAAATTAAAAAATATGTGATCAAAAATATATAGAATACCCACAATTATTTTTGATTCCACAAAGGCATAGGATATAAAAATCAGAACAAGAAAAAAATATTCAATTGAAAGAAGCTTTCTTTCACCGTATTTTACAATAAATTTTCCAATGAGAGGATTTATAAAAAAATTTATTATATTGTTTGCCAGGAAAAGCAGGGTAATCAATTGAATGGTGAATCCAAATTTTTTTACAAGTAAAAAGACAGCAAAAGCCATAAAAATCTGCCGCCGTGCTCCTGCCATGAAGGTTAAACAATAAAAGAGCCAATAACGCTTTTTAAAAACCAGTTTTTTATTTTGGGGGATCATATTTTTCTTTGCAGGATATTTTGTGATAGCCCAAATACCGCAAATACTTATAAGGCTGCCAAATAAAATAAACATGGCTTTGTAGCTTAAAAAAGGGGCAGCCACAAATATAATGATGCCTACTGCAATATTGGCAGCAGCGGCATAACTTCTCTGCTGGCTGAAAACATGGGGTGATGTGAGTTTGTCAAAATACTGGAGAGTCAGAGACTGACAGGTTGTTTCATAATAATGAAATCCAAAACTCATTACCATGGTAGTAAAAATAAGGCCGTAAAAGCTTGGGAAAAAACCTGTCATGAAAATGCCTGCCCCAAGAATAATAATGGAGAGAGCAGATAACCTGTGTTCTTTTATAATTAAAATCACATAGGTGACCAGCAGTGCCAGAAACCCAGGGATTTCCCGGACAGACTGCAACACACCGATATGGTTGCCGTCGAGTCCTACAACATTAACACTGAAATTATCAAAAAGAGTCCGCCAGCACTGCAGGCCTGCAGTGGAGCATATAGTCAGAACGATGAGATAGGAATACATCATCTCTTTTTTATATTCGGGCATTAGGGTTCACTCAAAATAACGTCACATTTTATGCATCTCATCTTCAGGCCTCCTTTGGCCGATCCTCAATCACGAACTCCTCGGAATAGATCAGTCGTCAAGTCAGAATAATTTGGCACCTCTTATCTTATTTTGGTGATTATATTTTCAACAACTTTTTCTGCAGTATCTCCAAATAGATTTTCAACTTCAATAAGGTTAAGATATTTATCATCCCATTTTAAATCACCACTTTCAACAACCCAGTCCTTAAGCCTGTTGTACTTACCACCCAGAGCTTTGATTTTTTTAAGCAGGGGTACCTCTTTTGAAGATTTAAAACTTATATTTATGGAGAGGATATATTCAATGATATTGGGTGTGGCTGGATTTGATGAGATGCCAGGGATAACCAGAATATTTTTATTGTCTTTTCTGCCTTTTCCAATATAGACATTTCCTTCCCTGACAATTATGTTTTTTGTTCCCTTAAGCCCTGGGTCTTTTTCAACTCTTGAACTGTCACTCTTTAATTCCCCGGTTTTATTTATAAGTTTGATTTTGGTTGAACCGGTGACATCACCAAGAAGGCTCAAACCTGATATTTGATAAAGAAAAGCTCCTTTGACCTGATCTATGATTTCCTGGAGATTTTTTATTACCAGGACATTTGTATTAGTGATCTGGGAGATTGAAATATTATTTGTATCAAGTTCATCAAAGACAATACCTTCAAATTTTTCACTTATTCTGCTGGTGCCTACAGTTACAGTTTTAGCCTGATGTTTGATGGCATCAACCGGTCTTGCCATGGCATTGATTGCCAATCCCATATTGTCAAAAAAAGTGTTCAGCATATTTGATGGTGTACCCTTTGCTGCAAAATCAATTTCAAAATCTGAAACCGGCAGTCTGCCTGACAGGTATTTTAAGAGCAGGGTGATATTGGTGGAGTTGTCAAGACCCATGGCAGCTGGGAAGCCGCCACTCCGTCGTCTGTTTGAAAATGTATTGTAAAATTGTGCAATCGTTTCTCTGAATCTTTTTTCCAGGAGGACTTCATAAACATCATGTCCCATGGAGGAGTATTCATCAAGAAGATCCTGAACCTGCTCTCTGCCTTTATAAATGAACCTTGAGCCTTCATTAATGGCAAGAGCTGCATAATATCCCCAGATATGTCCAACAAGGGTATTTAAGACAGGGGCAAAATGCTCCTTTGTTTCAGGTATTTTAAATACATCTTTTGCATAGAGATCAAATCTGTTCTCTCCAATATTTGTTATTACCACAGGGCTTGCCTTGTGTGCATGGAATATGGCGGTATCTTTTATAATATCTCCAAGAACACTCTCTCTTGTTCCGGCAGCGCAGATAATGATCAAGGGTTCGCTGGAAAGATCAATATGTTTTTTGTCTTCAACAAAATCAGATGAAATGGTCTTATAACAAAGTTCACTGAGTTTGATTCTGATTTCATCGGCTGAAGTTTTGTTTGATCCTGATCCCACAGTTGCCCAGTATTGTTTTGAGACGGCAAGTTTAAAAGCAGACTCTTTGATCTGATCTTTCATATCAAGAATGGTTCGCATTTTATCGGGCAGGCTCATTATTTCATTTATCTGTTCTGTTATAAATTTATTGGATTTTGCTTTGATAATCCCTGCAATATGCAGACCAAAAACAGCGCCGGCTGCAATTTGTGAATAAAAGGCTTTGGTTGATGCCACTGACATCTCAATATCCCTGCCCGAACTTGTATATAAGACCCCGTCTGTTTTAAAAGTCAGGTCAGAATCTCTGCGGTTGACAATGGCAAGGGTTTTTGCCCCGCACTCTTTAACCATG
Source organism: uncultured Desulfobacula sp. (assembly GCA_964196205.1). Classification (GTDB taxonomy): domain Bacteria; phylum Desulfobacterota; class Desulfobacteria; order Desulfobacterales; family Desulfobacteraceae; genus Desulfobacula. Next base: position 6,481 of record CAXMTQ010000050.1, on the reverse strand, counting down.
TCAACAGTTCTGTTGGTATCGGTTGTGGTGCCGGACTGGCTTATGGCTATGACAAGGGAATTATCCATTGAGTTTTTGGCATCTTTCCCCGTGGCAATACTGAATCCTGAAAGTTCTGATGACTTCATGGCTCTGATGTCTATATCTTTATCACCAAGATAGAAATTCAGAAGGTCAGCACACCCCTGGGCAGCTATCCCAGCCGTACCCTGACCAATATAATAGATTTTTTTGATTTTATTATTTTTAAAATCATCTTCTAAGGATTTTGGAATTGCTGTCTCATCAAGAGAGGTTGTAAAGAGATTGTTTTTGGTTTGTTTGAATCTGTTTGCCAGGGTTCTCTCAACTGAATCAGGAGATTCTGAAATCTCTTTTAAAAAATAGTGGGGGAAATTCTGCCGGTCAATATCCCGTGATGTTATCTGGCTTGTCAAAACCTGATCTTCTTCTATGGTGATGGGAGAGTTGTCATAGTGGAATGATTTAATTCCAGATATTCCACCAGAGGAATTTTGATCAAGCAGAACAATCTGACCTTTTTCTTCCCCATTAAGTTTAATATAATCCTGGGTTTCTTCCACAATTCCATAGAGTTCAGAAGCAGCAATATAGTGATCTTGAGCAAGTCCCACAAAAATAGCCTGACCGCTTCCTTTTTGAGCAAGAAAGAGTTTGCCTGGAGCCAGATCAGAATGCATGCTGATGGCATGGGAACCCTGAAAGTCATTGACTGCAAGTCTGAACGCCTCTTCTATTGAGTAATCCTGTTTAAGATAATATTCAATCTGGAGGGGGATCAGTTTGGTATCTGTATTAATATCTTTATGAATTTTATCATATCTTGCTTCATATTCTGTTTTTAGTTCAATATAATTATCAATATCACCATTGAGGCAGACATGTATAATCCCTGTTTTACCAATCCCTTTATCTGTGGGGGTATTGTCCTGGGGATGGCAGTTGGCAACATTAATATCGCCTATTGAAGCCCATCTGGTATGTGCAGATACTGAGTTTGTCATGAAATTATAATTGGTAAGCAGTTGAAGCATGAGATCATTTTTAATCTGGCTTCTCAAGAATGATACATTGTCTCCAAGAGCACCGATTTCTGCAGAAAACTTATAAGCAAAACATATACTTACATAGTGATTGCTGTTTCCTGGGAAAGTATCATTAATGGTAATACTGTTATTTTTTAATACCAGATGATTGGTTCTCTGTTTAAGATTTTCAGAAAGCCCTGCCTTGATTAGAGCCTCTCTGAAATTTTCAAACTCCTGCTTTGTAAAGGTGAAAAGAAGAGAAATCCCGGCAGAATCCCTGCCCCTGACCTCAAGCCGGTCAAGACTGTTTAATACAGCATTTAATCTTTTAAATACTTTTGCTCCCCTGATATTGCCTGAATTTTCAAGATTAATGGCAAGATCACCAATTGTATGAATATTCTTTATAATTTCATTTTTAAGGCACCAGCCAATATCCTGTAGTTTTTCAAGACCACGTGAGATGATTTCAATATTTTCAGGTGACAAAGTCGAGATATTTTTTTTAAAATTTGATGTCTGCTCATTAATAAATTTTTTAATATCATCAGCAATGGACAAAAGCTGGTCTTTTTTGTCCAGGTTGAAAAAGAGATCACAAAAATTATTTTCCTGCTTTAACTCCTGGCAGTTTTGAAAAACTCTATTTAACAGCTTATCACCCCCCAAAAAAGTCTCTTTATAGTCGTTTTTTTCTGAGAGTGCACTTGAGGATAATCCTCTCTTTTTTAACAAAAGGAGCGCTTTCTGTATTTGATCTAAATCAGAGTCCCGGGCTTCACTGCTGCTCCCTTTAAATGCAATCAGCGCTGATATGCCGCAGGATACCATATTGGGTTGATAGGGAAAAAATATAATGGAGTTTATTGTTGCTGTTGAAACCGGTTTTGCGAATTCAATTTTAGTTGCAAATATTTTTTTAATAAAATTAAAAAAAGTTTGTCTGTGCAGAATCATAAATTCCTCCACTGTTTTTAAAAATGTATCAATTTATATGAAAGTCCAAAAAAAATAGCTGATTTTCATGCTTTGTGATCTGGCAAACTGCTGAATAAGAACCAGACCCGCCACATGGCGGCTATTTGAAATACTGCTTTAAAATCATCTTTGCATAGGATGTAGCTCTGGTGCCTATATATTTTCTATGACCCACAACAACGGATAAAGCAACACTTTTTTTTGTTTTTTTATCTTTTGCAAAACCTGTAAACCAGTCGTATTTAACTATATGTTTTCTATTATACAATGATCCTGTTTTGCCACCAATGATCAGATTTGAAAGAACTTTATCTCTTGAAGCACCTCTGAATGATTTTTTTGCTGTCCCTTTTGATATGGTCCTTTGCATAAGTTCTGTCATAATTGCAGCAGTTTCAGGTTTTATTGCTGTTAAATACTTTGTTTCTTTATTTTTATAAATAATAGTACCGTCAGAGTCAGTGACATGTTCAATAATACTTGGCAGCATGATATTGCCTGAATTGACAACAGCTGAGGTAAGCATTGCACCAAAGATTGGTGAGATAGTAGTGTCATGGTTAAATCCGCACCCAAGCTCTGCAAGATGATACTCTTTATCATTTGTTTTAAAATCACCTGAATTAAAGGGGAGTTCAAAATTAACCGCTTTGTTAAATCCAAAAGCAGTGGCAAAGGAGTCAAGTTTTTCTTTGCCAAGATAGTTTTTTCCGATTTTGCCGAAAACAGGGTTTACAGATTCTGCAAAAGCTCTGGAAAATGATATTTTATAAGTATATTTGTTTTTAACATCTTTTAACTGCCGCTTATAAAGAGTGTATTTGTTCCCATTAAAATACAATTGAGTACCCGGTTTATAATTAAGGGCCTCCACAGCTGCAGAAGCTGTTACAATCTTGAAAATACTTGCAGCAGGATAGTCAGAATCAAGACATGGATTGGCATCAGGGTCTGCAAGATCAAATCCTGTCATTGCAATGATTTTTCCGGTATCAGCTTCCATGACCACAATGGCAATTCTTTGTGGTTTTCCCCTTGTAAGGGTTTTAAGTTTTACCATTTTTGACAATAAAAATTCTTGAAGATCAACGTCAATGCTTGTCGTGATTTTATAGCTTTCTTCAGGTGTGTCCACAAAAAAGATATTTTTATCAGTTCCAATAAAATTTGTTTTGCTGATTATATTGTTTAGCTGGTTTTTTGAAATATAGATTGGTTTTTTTAATTTATTTACAGGAATACTTGCCGCGGCAACGCTCTTTTGTGTACTCTTATTATCGTCAAACAGCAGGGGTTTAACAACTAAAACAGCTGCAAATAAAATCAGGAGGATTGATAACCCTGCTGCTGTTTTTATTGTATTAAAAAAAAGATTTTTTTTCTTTTTTTTAACAATATAATCAGATTGAAAATCCCGCCAGGAGTTTTCTTGTTTATATGTCTCCAAATCAATTCCTGAATTATTCTTTTTTACCTGTATCAATTCGTGGAAACAGAATTTCAGGTTTTGCGATTATGGTTTCTTTTTTAATTTGTCCCCACAAACGTATTTCTTCCAGAGTGTAAACTTGCTTTCCATCTTTCTGTATGCAGAGAGTTTTTTGCATTTTTAAAGATGTTTGAGGCATGATGGGGTAAATCAGGCATGTGACAACTCTCAAACCTTCCATTAGATTATAGAGTATGGTTGCAAGTTCATCAATATTAGCTTCATCCTTGGCAAGAGTCCAGGGTGCATTTGTATCAATGTATTTGTTCATTTTACTTATAAACTGCCATACTGCTTCAAGACCTTTGCTAAAGGCACAAATTGACAGGGCTTTCTGGAATCCATCTATTGCCGATTCTGCCTCCAAAACCAGTGAAAGAGATTTCTCTTTTTCAATTTTGGGATCTGCTCCTTTAACCTTACCTTGAAAATATCTGTGGTTCATGGAGAGAACTCTTGAAAAAAGATTTCCAAGATCATTGGCAAGATCCGAGTTTATCCTTGATACAATACTATCTTGTGTGAAATTGGCATCCAGCCCGAAAACCATTTCCCTCATGAGAAAATACCTGAATTGATCAAGCCCGTATGCATCGATTACCTCTAAAGGGTTTGTTACATTGCCGATGCTTTTGGACATTTTGCTGCCTTTAACATTCCAGAATCCGTGGACATTCAAACCTTGATAAATTTCAATTCCAGCAGCCTTGAGCATAATAGGCCAGTAAATTCCATGGGGTTTAATGATATCCTTTGCCACAAAATGACGGGCACCCGGCCAGAATTGTCTGAAAAGTTCTCCATCAGGATATCCAAGGGCTGAAATATAATTCACAAGGGCATCAAACCAAACATAGGTGACATACTTCTCATCAAAGGGCAGGGTAATACCCCAGGTCAGCCTGGTTTTCGGCCTGGAAATACAAAGATCTTCAAGAGGCTCTTTTAAAAACGATAAAATTTCGTTTTTATACTGCTCAGGCCGGATAAAATCTGGATTTGTTTTAATATGGTTTATGAGCCATTCCTGATATTTGCTCATTTTGAAAAAATAGTTGGATTCTTTTATAACTTCTGGTGTGGTTCCATGATCAGGGCATTTACCATCTTGAAGTTCTCTCTCCTGATAAAAACGTTCACACCCAAAACAGTATATACCTTCATAACTTGAAAAATATATATCTTCGTCATTATAAATTTTTAAAAGAATTTCCTGGACAACTTTAACATGAGCTGGATCGGTTGTTCTTATAAAATAGTTGTTTTCAACATTTAAGGAAGGAAGGAGATCCTGAAAAAGTTTGCTGACTCTGTCGGCATATTTTTCTGGAGTGGTTTTCTGATTTTCTGCTGCCTGAACAATTTTATCTCCATGTTCATCAGTTCCGGTCAACAAAAATGTTTCACAGCCTTCCATCTGCTTGAATCTGATTGCAGCATCAGCTGCTATGGAGGTGTATGCATGACCAAGATGCGGTTTTGCATTGACATAATATATGGGAGTTGAAAAAAATTGTTTTTCAAATTTTATATCTTTCATGTTTCCTCAACACTCTTATTGTTTTTTGTTAAGTCCTTTATAGCTATTTCCACTTCAGTATCTTCATCTGTACGGATAGTAACACTCTCTTTTAACACATGTTGCCTTATCACTCTTCCTTTGCCTTCTTTAGTTGTAATTGTCTTTCCAAGTCTGGGCATTAAACGCTTAAGGCTTTTATAGGTCTTGTTCTCAAAGGTCAGGCAGCACATTAATCTGCCGCATACTCCGGAAATTTTTGTGGGGTTTAAAGACAATCCCTGCTCTTTTGCCATTTTAATGGAAACCGGTTCAAAAGTGTGCATAAAAGAGGAGCAGCAAAATTCTCTTCCGCATTTCCCAACACCCCCGTAATGTTTTGAAAGATTGCGTATTCCCACCTGTCGCATTTCAATTCTTATATTGAACTCTTTTACAAGAAGTTTTATCAACTCTCTGAAATCAATTCTGCCGTCAGCAGTATAAAAAAAAGTCATTTTGTTTTGATCAAAGGTGCACTCAACACTGAACAGATTCATGAGAAGATTTAAATCATTAATGCACTGGATACAAAAAACATGTGCGGATTTTTCAAGTTTTTTAATCTCTTCTCTTTTTAAAAAATCATCTTCAGTGGCAATTCTGACAATCTGTTTAAATTTTTTCTCGTTTTTTTCTATTTCAACAGGAGGTGTGGCTATTTTACCAAATCCAAGTCCCTGTTCAGTCTCTACGATTACAATATCACCCTCTTTTAAGACAAAAGCATCACTTTTAAAATCATATATTTTGCCTGCTTTCTTAAACTTCACACCGGCAATTTTAATCATCAATCAGCTCCTTTTGCTTAGGGCAATTTTAAGGAAAAATCCATCTAATACTAATCGTGGTGAACTGTTTGCTGCTATCTTTTTTTGTGTTTCAAAAAGATTCTCAAGCCACTCAATAAAAATATTTGATTTTATCTTGAGATTAATATCTTTAAAAGTATCAGAAAAATCAAGATTCACTATTTTTTCTCCACTATATTTGAAAATCATTAAATCCCGGAAAAAAGTTTTCATAATAGCAATAGTGTTATCAAACAGGTCTGGATCAAGGCATATTTTTTGTGAAAGCATCAAACCCTTTGATATGCAACTGTTTGTATCTGTCAAAATTATACTTGCAAGGGTTTTAAGCAGATATTTTCTTTTTTGAATCCAGTCAATCTCACCTGGTGTATTATCAATATTTGAATTTACGTACATAATTGCTTTTTTCAGGTCAGAATCAGCAGTCCTGGAGGCAATATGAGCCATCTGCCTGTCAATATTGAATTCATTTATCAAATTTTGTTCAATATCTTTGTAGGATAATGGTTCAAATCTGATCTTAAAGCATCTTGAAATAATAGTTGGCAAAAGAGGACCTGTCTTTTGGGCAATGAGTATAAAAAATGTTTTC
>CAXMTQ010000049.1:0-12674 GCA_964196205.1 uncultured Desulfobacula sp. | reverse complement strand
GATGGAATGTATGTTGGGAAACAGTGACAAAAAAATAATCATGAAATCAACCCTGCATCTGGCGAAGAGATAAAACAAATAATGAAGATACTTCTGACAAATGACGATGGATATAATGCTCCAGGGATTCTGGCTTTATATGAAACACTTAGATCCAATCACGAAGTTATGCTGGTTGCACCAGATCGAGAGAAGAGTGCTATAAGCCACGGCATTACACTGAATGAACCTATGAGGATTGATAGAGTAAATTTAAGTAATGGCGGCGGGGGGTATTCAATTACTGGAACACCTGTAGATCTGGTTATTTCAGGAATTAATCCAGGCAGCAATACAGGGGTGAATATCAATTATTCCGGCACAGTAGGGGCTGCCAGAGAGGCTGCATTGAATGGTATATCAAGCATTGCTGTCTCTATGTTTAAAAAAGGAAATATTTCGGATTTTTACGATATGGCTCAATTTATAGCTCAAATAGTTAATAAAATAACTGACTGCAACTTACCGTCAGGGGTATTTTTAAATATTAATGCCCCGGATATTCCAATTAGTGAAGCTCGGGGAATTAAAATTACCAGGCAGGCATCTGATAACCTTTCAAAACAATTTGAAAAACGGGTTGATCCAAGAAATCAATCCTATTATTGGTATGGTGGTATAGGTAGAGTAACAGGTGAAGGCAATACAGATGTTAATGCATTATTGGAAAATTATATTTCCATCACTCCTATTCAATGTGATATGACTTATTATAAAACCCTGGAAAAGTTAGAGTCGCTTCAATTACCTTAAAACAATGACTGCTCTTAAATTTTATATGGCCAGTTGACACATGAAGCAAATTGTTAAAGATATTTATCAATTGTCCATGCAAGAGAGGTAAGAAAACTTGGAAAACTTTGAACCTGATCTTAATAATATCAGGAAAGTCCATAAAAAAATTGAAAAAAAAGAGAGTATAGTCAACATTCCAGGATCAAAAAGCATCTCCCACAGGGTTTTAATATGCGCATCTCTTGCAAATGGTGAATCCCACATAAAAAATCTGCTTAAAAGTGAAGATATCAATTACACTCTTTTGGCTCTCAGCAAAATGGGGGCAGGAATCAAAGAGAGTCAAAAAGGTATTGTTGAAGTCAAGGGGTTTAATGGAAAACCTCAACATTTTTCAGACCCAATTTATCTTGGTAATTCAGGTACATCCATGAGATTTCTTGCAGGTGTTGCTGCCCTTGGAAATTCGAGGTATGTTCTCACCGGTGATAAAAGGATGCAGCAGCGTCCCATGGGCGACCTTTTAAACGCCCTTGCAATGCTTGATATATCAGCCGAGTCTGAACAAGGCAACAGTGCACCTCCAATTACAATAAAAGGTAACAAGAAAAAAGGAGGTAAGCTTTCCCTGGACTGCTCCCGGAGCAGCCAGTATCTATCATCACTTCTCATGATGGGTGCAACACTTGAACATGGATTTGATATTTCGCTGTCATCACCTGCTGTTTCAGCTCCTTATATTGATCTTACCATGGATATCATGGAGAAGTTCAAAGTTTATGCTGAAAAGATAAATGAGCTTGAGTACCATGTTGCAGGCAACCAGAAATACTCTTCCGGAAAATTTACTATTGAGCCGGATATCTCCAATGCGAGTTATTTCTGGGCAGCAGGAGCAATTACCAGAAAGATGGTAAAGGTTGCCAACATAAAACAAAACTCTTTCCAGGGAGATTTAAGGTTTTTAAATATCCTGGAACAGATGGGGTGTTTCATCGAGTTTGATGCCAATGGAGCCGGGGTCAAAGGGAGTGTATTAAAAGCTGTTGAGGTTGATATGTCAGATATTCCTGATGTGGTTCCAACCCTTTCTGTTATTGCAGCCTTTGCCGAGGGTAAAACTGTGATCAGAAATATTGGACATCTAAGGGAGAAAGAGTGTGACCGCATTGATGCTGTGGTTTCCCAGTTGAATAAAATGGGTATCAAGGCAGATCAGGGTGAAACATGGCTTTCAGTAAAAGGTGGCAGGCCTGGAGGAGCTTTGATTGAAACTTTTAATGATCACAGGATAGCTATGGCATTTAGTGTTGCAGGCCTCAGGGTCCAGGGCATGGAAATTGAAAATCCAGGATGTGTGGCAAAATCCTTTCCATCATTCTGGGAAGTTTTTGAAAACATTTAAAATTTAAAACTCAACATTGTAAAATCTGTTTGTATTATCAAATATAATTTTTGAAAGTTCATCAGGGTCAATATCTCTAATTTCAGCCAGTTTCAGCAGAACTGATTTTACAAAAGAGGGTTCATTGCGCCGGGTTTTATTTTTTTGAGGTGCAGGTGTAAGGTAGGGGGCATCTGTCTCAATCAAGATCCGATCTTCGGGAATATGCGATGCAAGGCTCCTTAAGTATTCTCCCCGTTTCTGTATTGTCAAAATCCCTGTAATACCAATATAGTAATCAAGATCAAGATATTTAAATAACTCTTTTTTCGTACCGGAAAAACAGTGTATTACACCTTTTCGGCTTTGTGGAGCTTCAGATTTCAGGATATCATAAAATCTTCCTTTGGAATCACGTTCATGGAAAATAAGCGGCAGATCAAGGGTGCCTGCAATTTCCAGTTGAGCTGTAAAGCATGATTCCTGGTCTCTGGCAGGAGAAAACATTCTGTTATAATCAAGGCCGGTTTCACCCCAGGCTTTAACACAGGAATTCTCTTTTGCAATATCAGTTAAACTGTTTAAATCATCTTTGGAGCATCTCTTTGCATCATGGGGGTGGTTACCAACAGAGGTTATGATGTTTTCATATGTCCCGGCTATTTTAATGGCCTTTAACGATGTTTTGATATCAACGCCTACCAGCATCATGGCGCTTACATTTTCATTTTTTGCCCGGGCAATAACATTTTTCAGATCATTGTCATAGCATTCGTCATCAAGGTGACAATGGGAATCAAACAGTATCATTTTAGACTTTTTTTCCTTATTACAGTTGGTTACAATTCCAGCTTTACAAAAACTTAAGCCTTCACTGAGTGGAAGAAGCCGTTTTACGGTAACAGTGAAGGCTTAATGTAAGGAAAACTGATTTGCAGCACTCCTTGACACATGCAAGATATATCAGTAAATTTGATTTCAGTCAATTATGGGGTTTTATAAATTATTTATTAAAAAAACATGAACGGTAAAAATAATAAAGATTCAATTATACGACTGTTTAATGTCAGCAAAAGATTTGGCGGTAAAATTGCCTTAAAAAATATTTCTCTTGATATTGAACAGGGTGAATTTGTTTTGATTTCAGGCCCTTCAGGAGCAGGAAAATCAACTCTCCTTAAAATATTATACCTTGCTGAAAAAGCCTCAGAAGGTCAGATTCTTATTGATGGAATGAACCTTGCCAGGATATCTTCTTCAAAGCTTCCGTTTTTGCGGCGCAGGTTCGGGATGGTTTTTCAGGATTTTAAGTTGATTCCCACAAGGACAGTCTATGAAAATGTAGCACTTGTTCTTGAAGCTGCTGGAGAAAAATCATTTTACATAAAAAAAAAAGTGATGCAGGTTTTGAGAACCACAGGCATGGAAAAAAAGCTCAAAGCTTTACCTCCAACACTTTCAGGAGGCGAGCAGCAAAGAGTTGCCGTGGCAAGAGCTGTGGTTGGAGAACCTTCCATTATTCTTGCAGATGAGCCCACAGGCAGCCTGGATTCATCATCAGCTCAGGCTACCCTCGACCTTTTAATGGAATACCATAAAAAGGGTGCTACTATATTGATTGTCAGCCATAATCTGCACCTTATAGAAAGCAGTGTAAAGGGCAGGAATATTGAGATCATTGACGGTATGATACAACGGACTGCAACTATGCTTTAGAGCTGGAAAAGAGATAATTATGATCCATTTTGTAAAAAAAGCCCTGGCAGATATTCGTTCTAACAGGTTCTTGAATTTTATCACAATTATAACGATTTCCTTGTCAATATTGATTGTAAGTGTGTTTTTACTCTTTTTTGAGAATAGCAGCAGAATGATTGAATCATGGAACCAGGGAGGTCGGGTGATGATTTACCTTAAAAATGATTTTACCATGGAGATGCTGCCGGATCTTAAAAAAAAGATTAATGCCGTGGGAGAGACTGAAGTAATGATCTATATTCCAAAGTCATATGCCCTGGAAAAATTAAAAAAAAATATGTCTTCCCAGAGTACTTTTTTAAATACATTAAAAGACAATCCCTTGCCAGATGCCCTGGATATAACGATGAAGTCGCATAGTAGTTTTGAAAAAATTGAGGAGTTTGCCCAGAGTATAAAAGCCATTGAGATAGTAGAAGATGTAGAGTATGGACAGGGCTGGCTTGGAAGGTTTTTAAAAATTTTTGATCTGTTTAAAATTACAGGGTATGCCATGTGCAGCCTCTTTTTTTTAATCGCCTTGTTTATCACGGCTAATACCGTACGCCTGGCTTTTTATTCCCGTCAACTTGAAGTTGAAATTATGCGCCTTGTGGGTGCAACTGAAAAATTTATCAAGGCACCATTTTATGTAGAAGGAGTTTTGCAGGGTTTTTTCGGAGGTATCATCGGACTGGCAACCCTTTTAATTTCCTATTTGATGATTTCACCGGGAATAACACAAAACCTCGCTTCCTATATATATTTTGATATTAGATTTCTTTCGGTACATATGATACTGTTAATTATTTTTGGCTCTACATTTTTGGGTTGGTTTGGATGTTATTTATCCTTAAAACAATTATTAAAATAGTGTTTGGACGCAAACTCACCCATCTGCTTCATTGGTGCAAACTTTTGCAATCCTCATATACATCAGTACATTCCGGTTGCAAATGTGTATGCATTGCACATCTCTTTGAGCATTGCGCCTCACATATGGGCAGGTTTCCATCAAAGCACGGATTACTGGTAAGTTGTAAAACACTTTTTTTTACGGGTTTGATTACTTGCTTATTATCAACACCTTCTGTTTTTGCACAAGATTTGAAAATAGACAAAGGTATTGTTACAGCATTGAAATTAAATATACGCTCAAACCCTTCAAGTAATTCTGATGTTGTAATTGCAGTTAAAAAAGGGGAGACAATTGATATACTTGAGAAACAAGGTGGTGTCGGTGGATGGCTGACTGTGGTGTATAACAAACGTAAAGGTTATGTAAAAAATCGTCCTGAGTATATAAAGCTTATCCAGGCTGAGCAAAACAAAGAGGAACAACAGCAGATCAAGGCAAAAATTAAAGACCAGACAAAAATGGTGGAAACATTTTCCCAAAAGGAAGTTGAAATCATTGAAGAATTAAATGTAATAGATTATGCATTGAACAGGGCACGTATAAAAGTTACAGGATTATCTGATGAAGTTATGCATTTGGAAGGAAAAATTAAACAGCTCAACCAGAAGAGGAAACAGTTGAGCAAGGAGATTGTTTTAAACCGTAATTATGCCGGTCAAAGACTCAGAGCTCTTTATAAAATGAGCATGATTGGGAGATTAGACGCTATTGGCCTGCCAAGCTCTGTGTTTGATTTTTTTTTCAGGCAGAATTCAATGAAGCAGATAATTCAAGCAGACTTTAATTTTCTTGATAAACAGAAGCTGGATCTTAAAAAGTTTGAAGCAGTGGAGCAGCAGCTGCAAAAACAGATCCATGCAAAAGCAAGTCTTGAAAATCAATTGAAACTTCAAATAAGGATTAATAAAAAAGAGACCCAAAAAAGACAACTTGTTTTAAACGAGATCCGTCAAAAGAAAAGACTGTCCCTTGCTGCAGTTGAATCTTTAAAAGATGCAGCACGCAAATTAGATATTAAATTTATACAAATAGAAGAAAAGGAGAAAAAACTTTTATTCAAGAAATTCTCTTTTGCAAACTATAAGGGACGATTACATATTCCGGTAAAAGGGAAGATTATCTCAAAATACGGCCCTTCAAAGGAAGGAAATTACAAATCCTTCACTTTTCAAAAAGGAATTGATATAAGGGTGGAAAGAGGCGAACCTGTTAAATCCGTATTTAAAGGAGATATCATGTTTGCCCAGTGGCTTAAGGGTTATGGAAATGTATTGATTATCAATCATGGAGACAATTATTATACCCTGTATGCCCATGTTGAAGAGATTTTTAAACAAAAGGGAGAGAGTGTTGAAACCGGTGAAGTTATTGCAACCGCAGGTGATACCGGATCAATAAAAGGAATGTGTCTGCATTTTGAAGTCAGGCACAATGGAAAACCTGTGAATCCCATGAAGTGGTTAAAAAAAGGAGCATAAAAAAATGAAGAAGGAGACTTGCAGCATATTTAAGTTCAGGTTATCCATGGTGATTATAATTTGTCTGTTTTTACTTGTTGCAGTATCCTGCAATCCAGTAGTGGCAGATGATAACAGTGATAAAACATATAAATCATTAAAACTCTTTACAGATGTCCTGGAAGAGTTGGAAAAAAATTATGTGGACGATGTAAACAGTGAAGAATTGATTCACAATGCCATTCAGGGTATGGTGGGAAATCTTGATCCCCACTCAAGTTTTATGCCTCCTGAAGCCTTTGATGAACTCCAGGATGACACAAAGGGAGAATTCTCAGGCATTGGTATTGTGATTACCATGAAAGACAAGATTTTAACTGTGATATCACCCATTGAAGGGACCCCTGCCTATAAAGCTGGCATTCAGGCCGGGGATATTATTATCAAGATTGATGATAAATCAACACGGGATATGGCGCTTTGGGAAGCTGTCAACATGATGCGGGGTCCAAGGTATAAAACTGTGGTTATTACTGTTATCAGGAAAAATGAACCTAAACCAATTGAGATTCCCCTTAAGCGGGATTTGATTCCCATGGAAAGCGTAAGAAGTGCTATTCTTGAACCTGGATATGGCTATCTTCGTATTACCAATTTTAGAATGAGTTCTCGTGATGATATAATAGAGCATCTTAAAAGACTTGAGTCAGACAATAAGACTTTAAAAGGGCTTGTTATGGATTTAAGGGATAATCCAGGTGGTCTTCTGGATCAGGCTGTTAAAATATCTGATATTTTCCTTGATCAGGGTGATATTGTTTCTATCAAAGGAAGACAGGCAATAAATACACAGGTTTTTAAAGCATATCCAGAAGATGAAGATCGTAAATATCCTATTGTTGTGCTGATCAATGGGGGATCTGCTTCAGCTTCGGAAATTGTGGCAGGTGCTTTGCAGGATCATTCAAGGGCATTGATTCTTGGGACAACTTCCTTTGGAAAAGGATCTGTCCAGACGGTTCGCCCTTTAAAGGAAGGATTTGGTATTAAATATACCATTGCAAGATATTATACTCCCAGTGGAAGATCTATACAGGCCAAGGGTATTGTGCCTGATATAGAGGTGGAGTATGAGGTCCTTGAAAAAAAAGAGAAAAAAATATCTGTTTTTGACAGAATGATTAAAGAAAAAGACTTAAAAAACAGTTTAGAGCCTGAAAATATAAAACAATCAGAAAAGCAGCCTAAGAAACATCCAATACGACTTGACACCAGCCAGCTCAAACGTGATGCACAGGTAAAAAGAGCCCTTGATATTTTGATAAGCTATGGAGTATTCAGCAAATTAAATGGCAGCCAAGAAAAAAATTAAGAAAAAAGTTAGTAAAAAAAATATAACAAAGAGACATACAAGCCAGAGAAAGAGTCAAAAACCACCTGTTCTTAAAGAATTTAAAAAAATTCTTGTGGGAATGGCTATTCTTGTTTCGCTCTGTTTAACCGTGGCTATGATAGCTGATATTTTCTTTCAGCCCGGGACTGGTGTTGACAAAAAGAAAAATCTTACAATCCTTAAAAAACAGCAGGAAAAACACAAAATCAAGCCTGTTCAGGAAGGTATCAGCGGCGTAAGAATTAAAAAGACAGTAACAGGATTAAAGAAAAAGGTAGAAAATATTATTCATTATGAAGTATTTGAGGATGTTGATCAGACATTAATAGAAAAAAAACTGTTGCCGGGAAAAGATCATATACCGCAGATTGTTATTATTATTGATGATATAGGTTATGATAAAAAAATTGCCATGGCTTTATGTGATTTGGATTCAAATATCACTTTTTCTGTATTGCCTTTTGCACCATTTGGAAAAATAATTTCAAAACAGCTGCATGCCAAAGGATCGCAGTTAATGCTTCATCTGCCCATGGAACCTGTTAAATATCCTGAGGTTAATCCAGGTCCAGGTGCAATTTTATCTTCCATGTCTCCGGACACCCTTTTAGATCAGCTGAAAAAAAATATGGATGATGTTCCAAATATTGTTGGAGTAAATAACCACATGGGATCAAAAATCACTACCCGCTCTGCTCAGATGAACCAGATTTTCACTATTTTAAAAAGAGAAAACCTCTTTTTTATTGATTCAAGAACTGCACCAGAATCCAAGTGTAAAGCATCTGCAAGACTTTTAAAGCTTAGATTCGGTCAAAGGGATGTATTCCTCGATAATTTTCAAAACCAAGAGTATATTACAGGACAATTTGAAAAACTTAAGGCTCTGGCAATAAAACACGGTTCTGCCATAGGAATAGGTCATCCCTATGAGGCTACTTTGCATACCCTCTCAAGTGAATTGCCAAAGCTGAAAAATAAGATTAAGATTGTGCGGGCAGACAGGCTGGTTTCCATTCCGGGATAGTGAACAACCTGTCGATGAGCAATTAAAATAGGGGTGTATAGAAATGGCAGTTCAATTTCTCGGCAAAACATTGAATAATCCAATGGTCCTGGCTTCAGGAGTTCTTGGCAACAGCAGCGATATCCTTGAAAGGGTTTTTGAAACCGGCTGCGGTCTTGTAACCATGAAATCCATTGGACCTGAACCAAGAGACGGGCATAAAAATCCTACGGTTATAGATCTTGGATCTGGAATGATCAATGCAGTCGGTCTGCCAACTCCCGGATATTTGAATATGGAAAATGAGTGGGAATCTCTTGGAAAAAGAAAGTTTCCAATAATTGCAAGCATTTACGGAGGATCTGTTGAAGAATTTCAAAAGGTTGCCCGGTTTGTATCATCAAAAAAACCTGATTTTATCGAGATTAATATCTCCTGTCCCAATTCAGAAAAACATGGCATGATCTTTGGAGTAAATCCTGAATCTTCCCGTGATGTTGTGCTGGCTGTTAAAAAAGTGATCAGTGTTCCCCTTATTGCAAAACTTACTCCCCAGGCTCTCGATATTGGTGAAATTGCAAAAGCCTGTGAGGATGCGGGTGCTGATGCTGTCTGTGCCATAAACACATTAGGTCCCGGCATGGTCATTGATATTGAATCACACATGCCGGTTCTTGCCTTTAAAAAAGGGGGGCTTTCAGGCCCCATGATAAAACCTGTGGCTGTCCGCTGTGTGTTTGATATATATAAAGCTGTCAAGATTCCAATAATAGGACTTGGCGGGGTTACAACAGGAGAAGATGCCATTGAAATGATCATGGCAGGAGCAAGCCTTGTGGGTATAGGAAGCGCAGTAAGGTATAGAGGTATTGATGTATTTGCAAAGGTTGCAAAAGAGATGAACTCCTGGCTTTCAGGTCATAATCTGAGCATGGAAGATATTAAGGGTGCTGCCCATAAAAAACAGTGACAAAGTAAAAAATATGCTTCTATTTCAATACAATCAGTTATCAAATGGATTGCAATAATGAACACAATTGTTAATCAAACACCTGTGATGCTCAGGGTTGCAAAAAAAAAGGTTGAAAACAAAAATTTTGCCACTCTGTTTTTCAACCATGATCTGCTATTTAAACCTGGTCAGTTTATCATGTTATGGATTCCAGGCGTTGATGAAAAGCCTTATACCATATCTTTTCATTCTAAAACCCGGTTCGGAATTACCATTGAAGCAAAAGGGATATTTTCTCAAAAAGCCATTGAATTGGACAAAGGTGATTTAACAGGAATCAGGGGACCCTTTGGAAATGGATTTGAGATTAAGAAAGATTATGATATTGCTGTTGTGGCCGGGGGCTGCGGCATGGCACCCCTCGCTACCCTTGTAGAAAAAGTAAATCAAAATATAACTTTTATCCATGGTGCAAGATCAAAAGAATATATTTTATACCCCGGCAGATTTGATACTAAACGTCTGTTTTGTACTGATGATGGAAGTTTCGGGCATAAAGGTCTGGTTACCGATATTCTTGAGGAACAGATTCTCTCTGGCAAACATTTTGACATGGTTTATGCCTGCGGCCCTGAAATCATGATGTATAATGTTTTTAAAATTTGTGAAAAACATAATATTCCCTGTCAGGTATCTTTGGAACGTTACATGAGATGCGGATTCGGGGTGTGTGGTGCATGTGTATGTGGCAGAGAGATTGTATGTAAAGACGGTCCGGTCTTTGGATCAAAAGCACTGAGAGATATGAAGGATTTTAATACAAAAGCTTTGTTGAAATCGGGAAAAGATGTTGATCTTTCCAGTTATCTTTCATGGAGAAGCCAGTCAGATATAAAATAAGGAATTTATAATTATGACCTACAAAGAAGAGTTTATTGAATTTTTAATAGAGTGCAATGCCCTGAAATTTGGTGAATTTGAACTGAAAAGCGGCAGGATAGCCCCCTATTTTATTAACACGGGCATGTTTGATACAGGTCGGAAAATAAAGAAACTCGGGTTTTTTTATGCCAAAGCCATGCAGGAACATTTTGCAGATGATTTTGAAGGTATTTATGGTCCAGCCTACAAAGGGATACCTTTATGTATATCTGCTGCACAGGCGCTCTCTGATATGGGCATAGACAGAGGATATGTCTTTAATCGCAAGGAAGCTAAAACCTATGCTGACAAAAGCCTTGTGGTTGGCATGCCATTGACCTCTCAGACCAGGATCATTCTTGTGGATGATGTTATTACTTCAGGCAAGGCAATAAGAGAATCCCTTGTAACTCTTAAATCATGCAATAATCCAGTTGTTAAGGGTATTGTCATCAGTGTAAACCGTGAGGAGAGAGGAAAAACAGAGCAGAATGCTTTAAAAGAGGTTGAACAGATCCTTGGTATTCCAATTTATTCAATTGTTACCATAACAGATATTAAAAGATACCTTCATAATAAAACAATAGATAACAAAACTGTTATTGATGATCATATGCTTGCCAGGATTAATACTTATCTTGAAGAGTATGGCGCTTTAAATTGAAACTAACCTTTCGTGTTTTTTGTAGACACAATATAGACCTAAATATTGGTCATTCCATTCACACAATATATAACCCTGTTGCCAATGCCTTTGAGATTGTCTTTTCATGATGCACTGACTCGCACTTTCTCCCCCAGCATATTTTTAACTGCCTGGGTAATCAATATTTCAGTTGGTCGAGCCTTCTCTTCTAAGCGGAATGCTTCATTTATCGCACTCCCGACAGCTCCATATTTTTTGCGTTCTTATCAAAAATAAAAAAACGTAAGGCAAGTAAAATCCTAACCGGACATCACAGCCTTAAATTCAAACACTTTTATATTTTTCTTTTAAATCAAAGCTGAACATTAGTGTCTTGTTGAAACAGTTATGTACCAGCACAAACAATCGTGAGACACCTGGTCTCTATTATTGTTCAAAAAATTTCATCCTATTTTAATCTTTCTGTATAGGCTTGATAAAACCTGTCCATAACTGTTTTAAATTTTTTGTGCTGATGGGTGCCCCTTATAATTTCATGGTACAGGACTATGGCACTAAAATTGCTTATTGTGCTTCCATAGTTTCGTTAAAAAGTAGAATAAAAAATTACCTATAGAAAGACAACCGTAAAGGAAGGGAAAAAATGAATAAGAAATTTTGGATTAAAAGTTTGATTTCAGTTATCGCATTATTTTTTTTATTTGGATGTACAGCAAAGGAGCATGTTCCAATTCCATCATTTTCAGCAAAAACAATTGATACTGGCATGTATTCACCAAAGATTGACAATTTTCTTATTGTTTTTGATGCGTCCAGTTCCATGAAGGATAAAGTTAAAGAAGAAGCTAAACTGGATATTGCAAATGCCCTTGTTGACCGAATGAATCAAACTATTCCCAAGCTGGGACAGACAGCAGGATTAAGATCATTTGGCCATGCCCCTGAAGTATCAAAGGAAGATACCAGCCTTTTATATGGAATGACAAAATATTCCACCCTGGATCTGGACAAACAATTTAATATAGCCAGAGCTGGTGGATTGAGCAAGCTTGGAAAAGCCCTTGATGCTGCACAGACTGATTTTGAAGGACTTTCTGGCCATAATGCTGTCATCATCATCAGTGACGGGCTTGACATAGGGGAAGATGCTCTTGTCAGCGCCCAGAGTTTAAAAGACAAATATGGTCCAGCCATCTGTTTTTATACCATCCATGTTGGAGAGGCTCCAGAGGGAAGAGACTTTCTACAGAGACTTGCGAAAATAGGAAATTGCGGTTTTTATTCAAGACATGAAGGTCTTTTGACAAGTGCTGGTATGGTTGCTTTTGTTGAAAATGAATTTCTTGCAGAAAAACCAACCCCGGCAGTGGTTGTTGCTGTAGCCAAAAAAGACACGGATAAAGATGGTGTATATGATGAAGATGCCGGTGTGGAGGCAAGAGGAAGATTTATTATCGATCCCGATGGTATTGTTCAAGGATATGA
>CAXMTQ010000048.1:0-12808 GCA_964196205.1 uncultured Desulfobacula sp. | reverse complement strand
CTGCTGCTTCATAGAGGGGATAAAATTTTTCAAACTTTCCCCCGGACTCAAATGATGGAGCAATACTGTCTAATAATTTTCTGAACATAATTACATGTCCTCCTTTTCAATTTGAGTCAGGACATCTCTAAGAACAGGCCCGTAATCCACTTTTCCCGGATCAACAAAGGTGCACAGAGCCAGGTCTTCTTCATCAAGATCAAGTACACCCAGATCCATTGCCATATCGCTGTCTTTCACAAGCAAAGCCCTTAACAGCTGTGTCGGCAGAGTATCAAGGGGCATAACCTTTTCATAGGCGCCAATTGGAACCATGGCGCGGTTACCTCCGTTTACTCCTGTATTCAGATCAAAGAATCTCTTATTTGTAAATTTTGAAAAAAAGGTCGGCATTATGGAAAATCTCTCAAATCCCGGCATTGTCCAGCCAAAAATATCCTGCTTTACTTGATCTGATATCACAGAAACCTGATTAAAATAGCGTCCAAGAAACCCAAAGGGTCCCTTTGCCTCAAATCCATTTAAAAGGGAACCTGAAATAACTCTATTATTATCATGGTCAATGGATTCATCAGAAAATAAATCATTCAAAGATGCTCCAAGACGTGTTTTAAAAATTCGTGGTTTAATAACTCCTGTTCCGGCAAGGGATACATAGCGATCAGTCCAGAGTTTGCCCTGCTGAAACATTTTCCCAATTGCAATTACATCCTGAAAGCCAATATACCATGTGGTTGTTTCAAGGGTATTGGGACTTAAAAAATGAATATGAGTTCCAGGATTCCCGGCTGGATGAATGCCGCCAAATTTTTCAATGACAATGGAATCACTTTCATAGTCTATATCAATCTTTGTATCCTCTTTTGTGCAGATAAAAACTTTACCCTGGGTCAGCTTTGCAAGCAAACCAGCACCAAATTTAAAATCATCCAGATATTTTTTGATAATAATTTCCGGATCATACATGAGAGGGTTTGTATCCATGGCTGTAATAAATATAGCTTTTGGAGTTGAATGAACCGGAGGAACTTTTGAAAACGGTCTCTGTCTCAAGCTTGTCCAGAGTCCTGATTCAATTAAGAGTTTTCTCACTGACTCATCTGTATAGGAACCAGCATCCTCAGAAAAATTCTCATAGGTTATTTCATCTTCACTACCATCAAGCTCAATCACAATGGACTGGAACACTCTTCTCTCTCCCCGATTAACCTCAACAATCTTTCCACTGCCGGGCGAAGTATAGACAACGCCATCGGTTTTTTTGCAGTTAAAAAGGGGCATTCCCTTTTTTACATTTTCATTGAGTTTAAGGCGCAGGGTTGGTTTCATACCAACATAATCTCTTCCAAGCAAAGCAATTTTTTTAATTGTCTGCTTCTCATCTATTAAATTATCAGGCGGCCTGGCATCAAAAGGGAGATCCAAACCTTTTTCTATCTCTATCATGAAATTAAATTCTCCTTCTTCTATATGTAAAAATATTTTTTTTTATTTAAAAGAGACCCGGATCATGTCCGGGGCAGCACTTTTAATTAATCTGAATATTGTTGAATATACACCTTGTGGTCAACCAGTGACAAAGAGTGGATATGCCCTTTGATAAATTTTTGCTCACCAAAAATTGATACAAGGAGAATACCCCCATCATCTGGTTCAACTCTGTCCACAGCTTCCATCAACAATGTTTCTGTTTTATTTTCAAGTAAATATGCATTTGCTTCACACATAACTCTTTCACTCCTTAAAATTAATATACTTCCTTTATACTTTTTTCCGGGCAGTTACAAAAAAGATAAATATTGATCTAAAAGTTCATCTATTAATTGAGGCAATGGCAGGCTGCCTGTCCCTACAAGCTCAATATTTTCCTGGGTTAACGGCAGAAGAATTTTTTTTGCCCGGGCAAACGATATTGCTTCAGCCATTGCAGGTGTCAGCTCTCCCATCATTGCATGGGGCATGATAATACCTATGGGGCCGATTATAAAATCAGCTTTTTTCACAGTTTGAACAATGGCATTGGGGCCTGAAGCTCCTTTATTGGCCTTTGCCTTTAACATTTGAGCTGTGGCAATGGCATTGGTTCCAAGGGCGATAACCTGAATTCTTTCTCCAAATCTTTCCTTGAGTTTCTTAATGATGGCAGATCCAATGCCGCCACCCTGACCATCTATAACACAAATTATTTGATCTCCTGACCCCATCTCTATGATCTGCTTTCAAGTTTACTGATTTCATTCAAGATTGAATCTTCAACTTTCTCTGGAGTTGTATTTCCATCAACAACAGCAATTTTTTCACTGTCCTTTAACCTGTCAAAAGCTTTAAAATAATTAATTCTAACATTTTTCATGATATCTATCTGCTCATACATTTCAAAATCAGTACGGCTGAGTTTTATTCTTTTAAAACAGATTTCAGGATCAACATCAATAAAGATTGTTAAATCAGGCTTGAGAATTTCAGCGTTGAGAGAATTTGCATGGATAACCCACTCCATATCAATATACTGCGCATGATATGCATATGATGAGAAATAATATCTGTCACACAAGACTATCCCACCCTGGTCAACTTTTTGTTTAATACCGTTTTTTTGATTTGTTAAATGATCTGTGCGGTCTGCTGCAAAAAGAGAGGCAATGGTTCTCTGGTCTGTGGCAATTTCCCCTGAAAGCATCTGGCGAATAAGAGATCCAACAGGGCCATCAGTGGGTTCAAAGGTTGTATAAACCTTTAAATTTTCTGTTTTAAGCCTTTTTGATATATTTTGTATCTGCGTGCTTTTACCTGAACCATCAATTCCTTCAAACACAATAAATCTGCCTCTGTCTTGTTTGATCAATGTATCAATACCTTATTATCATTTTAAATACGCCACTACATCGATCGAATTCTATAGCAGGATATTACTCCTTTAGCAATTATTTGAACTTAAAATCTTAAATATTTACCTAATATTGGATTTTCAGGATTGACAATTGAACGATTGCCCGATAATCATATTTTAAACAGGATTTTATATGAAAATCTTAAAAAAATTTATCAGCGACTTTCATGGTTTATTGTGTGGCATACCAATAACCAAAAATCAGATCTGCCAGCTTCTGCCTTTTAGGGTACATGGCAGTTCTAAATTTTTAATGTCAGGTGAAATATGAAATATGATGTAATTATTGTGGGCGGAGGACCTGCCGGACTTTTTGCAGCTTATCATCTAACAGAATACTCTAAACTGAAGGTACTGTTAATTGAAAAAGGTAAAAACCCTTTAGAAAGAAAATGTCCAAACCATAATCTTCAAAAGTGCATTCAGTGTGATCCATGTAACATCCTGTCGGGAGTTGGTGGCGCAGGCCTCTATTCCTACGGCAAGCTTAATTTCATTCCAAGACTCGGAAAAACAGATTTAACACAATTTATGTCAATGAATTCTGCCCAGGAGTTGATTGATAAAACAGAAAAAATTTTTACAAAATTTAAAATGGATGGCAAGGTTTTCCCAACCAATATGGATGAGGCTAAACAGATTCGAAAAGAGGCAAAACGTTTTGGTATTGACCTTCTATTGATAAAACAGAAACATCTTGGCTCTGATAATCTGCCCCGTTATATTGCAGATATGGCAAAGTATATTCAATCAAAAGGCCTTGAAATAAAAACCTGCGAAAATGTTGTTGATATCATGGAAAAAAATGGTCACATAAAAGGTGTTATAACTGATATGGGAAAATACAATGCCGCCAGAGTTATCTTAGCGCCTGGAAGGATTGGAGCAAACTGGATGGCCTCGATTGCTCAAAAACACAAAATAAATCTACGCCAGAGGGGAATTGAAGTGGGGATCAGGGTTGAAGTCCACAATGATATCATGGAAGATCTGTGTAACATTATTTATGACCCTACTTTTTTTATACAGACATCCACCTATGATGATCAGACCAGAACATTCTGCACCAACCAGGGTGGGTTTATCTCCCTTGAAAATTACAAGGATTTTGTCTGTGTAAACGGACATGCATATTCAAATAAAAAATCATCCAACACAAACTTTGCATTTCTCTCCAAAGTGATATTAACAGAACCTGTTACTGATAATCAGGCCTATGGTGAATCCATAGGAAAGCTCGCCACAATTATAGGTGGCGGCAAGCCGATTTTACAACGGTTTGGAGACTTAAAGAGAGGCAGACGTTCAACCTGGAACAGAATCAGCAAAGGATATATTGAACCCACCATGACAAATGTTGTATGCGGAGACATAGCCATGGCTCTGCCTGAAAGAATTTTAACAAATTTAATTGAAGGACTTGAGGTTTTAAACTTTGTTGTACCTGGAATTTCCAATGATGAAACCCTGCTCTATGCTCCTGAAATAAAATTTTTTGCCACTCAGGTGGAAACAGACAGTTATCTTGAAACTGCCATTAAAGGAATGTATGTGGCAGGGGACGGCCCCGGAGTTGCAGGCAATATTGTCTCTGCTGCTGCAACCGGGATTATTCCGGCAAAACGAATTATTGAAACGAGTTAAGATATATTATGGGAAGTATGTGGCACAGGCGTCATCTGATTCCCAGGCCATGACTTTTGATACTTTTATACCTTTGGTTTTCTCATGATCCAGAATGGTCTGGACTTTTTGTGCAATATATACAGCAATACGCTCCGAGGTCGGCTGCACATTTTCAAACATCTCAAGATCATTTAAAAATTTATGATCCAGATGACCTTTAACAACTTCTTTTACAGCTTTTTTAATATCACCAAAATCAACAAGTACACCTGCTGAATTTAATTTATCTCCTTTAACACACACTTCAATATGCCAGTTATGCCCATGGAGATTCTCACACTTTTCCCCCACCATGGTTAATTGATGGGCTCCTGCAAAACTGGTTTTAACTTTAAGTTCAAACATTATCTTATACCTTAAAAGCTTTAGAGGTTTTTAAAAAGGTTTTTCAATTTGTTTGATATTTTATTGGAATCAAGTTTGTCAAACTGTTTTAATAAATCTATCTGTTTTTTATTCAATTTGGTTGGTGTTTTTATTATAACCTTTATTATCTGATCACCCCGGCGATGGGTCCTGAGGGAAGCTATACCCTGGCCTCTCATCCGGAAAACATCCCCATACTGGGTAGCTTTTGGAATTGTCAGTTGTTCTTCGCCAACAAGGGTGGGAATGGTTATCTGCGCTCCAAGGGCTGCCTGTATAAATGAAATATCTATTGCACAGATAACATCTGTGCCATCTCGCTGGAAAAATTTATGGGATTTAACATTGATTATAACATAAAGATCGCCTGCAGTTCCCTGGGGTGTTGGGGCAGATTCTCCTTCACCGGTCAATCGCAGTTTTGACCCTGAATCCACTCCTGCCGGAATCTTTACCAAGACTTTTCTGGTTATTTCTATCCTTCCTGCTCCTCTGCATTTTCTACATGGATTTGAAATAATGGTTCCCTGGCCCTGACAATAGGGGCAGGTAGTTTTTACCTTGAAAAAGCCCTGGTTTTGAATAAACTGTCCTGTACCACGGCAATGTGAACAATTCTCAGAACCTGAACCTTCTGCACTTCCTGAACCCTGGCACTCTTCACATGTATCTAATTTTGGAATGGAGACTGTTTTTTCAGTACCAAATGCAGCTTCCATAAAATCTATGGTAAGATCATATCGAAGATCTGAACCCCTTTGTACCCTTCTGCCTCGGCCTCCACCGCCGCCAAAACCAAAAAAATCTTCAAAAATATCACCAAAGCTTGAAAAAATATCCTCAAATCCGTTTGACCCGGAATGACCTGCCCCTTGGAGTCCTCTATGCCCGAACTGATCATAAATTCCACGCTTGTTATCATCATTTAATACTGAATAGGCTTCAGAGGCTTCTTTAAATTGATTTTCAGCTTCCTTATTATCTGGATTTTTATCAGGATGACATTTAATTGCAATTTTGCGGTATGCTTTTTTCAATTCGGGCTTTGCAACATCTTTTGCAACGCCGAGTATTTCATAATAATCACGTTTTTGAGTCATAAAGGTCCCAATTATTCAATAATCTTAAGTTATTTTAAAATTTCCTAATTCATATGATAATTTCCTAAAGTAAATCACAAATTCAGGTTGTCAACGATGATAGATTTTTAAAGAGTTTTAAATTTTATTTTAAACAGGGATTCGACAGGCTGTTACACAACCCTAATTTGCCGCCTTGAACTTAGTTCGTAGAAGAGCATATGCTCACAAAAATTTGCATAATGTAACAGCCTGTCGATCAGAAATCTTGACAGACAGCTTTTTTAAGTGTGGTCTGTTTCAACCAGTTTTGATCATCTTTTTCAGGATATTCAATATTGTAATGCAGGCCTCTGCTTTCTTTTCTCATTAAAGCTGATTCAATGATCAACTGGGCTACAGTGGCAAGGTTTCTCAACTCAATCAAATCAGAAGTCATCTTAAAATCCCAATAATACTCATTAATCTCTTTCTGAATATTCTGGATTCTACTTAACGCCCTCTGCAGGCGCTTGTCTGACCTGACAATACCTACATAATTCCACATCAAGCGCCGTATTTCATCCCAGTTATGGGAGACGACAATGGCTTCATCACTGTCTATTGTGTTGGCTGTATCCCACTGATCAAGATTGATATCAGTTTTACTGGAAATTTTCTGGAACTCTTTAATTGAAGATTCATATGCTTTGTGGGAATAGACCAATGCTTCGAGAAGAGAATTGGAGGCAAGCCTGTTAGCACCGTGCAACCCTGTACATGCTGTTTCTCCAACGGCATAGAGCCTTTGAATATCGGTTCTTCCATTGAGATCCGTGGCAACTCCTCCACAAATGTAATGGGCTGCCGGCACAACTGGAATAGGATCTTTTGTTATATCAATGCCATATTCAAGGCATCTTGCATAAATATTTGGAAACCTTGTTTTAATAAACTCAGAATCTTTATGGGTGATATCAAGGAAAACACAATCAGCCCCGGTTTTTTTAAGCTCGCTGTCAATGGCTCTTGCCACAACATCCCTGCAGGCAAGCTCCAGATCTTTTGTATATTTGTGCATGAACCGCTTACCCTTTGAATCTATTAAAAAAGCACCTTCCCCTCTTACTGCTTCTGAAATAAGGAAATTTTTTGCTTTTGGGTGATAAAGACAGGTGGGATGAAATTGTACAAATTCAAGATTTGCAACTAATGCTCCTGCTCGATAGGCCATGGCAATACCATCGCCTGTTGCAATATCAGGATTGGATGTATAAAGATATACTTTGCTTGCCCCGCCTGTGGCAAGAAGGGTAATTGCACAATAAAAAGTTTCAATCTCACCGGTTCTATTATTTAAAACATATGCTCCGCAGCAATAATTTTCCTGTTCTGTCACAATAAGCCCGCTTCGGATACTGCTGGAAAAAGTTACTAAATCAACGGCAATGTGGTCTTCAAGAATAGTTATATTGGCATTATTTTCAACATTCTTTACAAGAGTATCCTCAATCTCTTTACCTGTCAGATCCTGGGCATAAACAATTCTTTTTGCAGAGTGCCCCCCCTCCTGGCCAAGTGCAAAATCATATTCATCACTGCTTTGTTTGTTAAACTTTGCTCCCTGTTCTACAAGTTCTTTAATTCTTTTAGGTCCGTTCTCCACAACCATCTTTGCAACATCTTTATTGCAAAGTCCATCTCCTGCTGCAAGCGTATCCTTTATATGCAGATCAAAGGAATCAAGCTTACTGAATACACCTGCCACACCACCCTGGGCCAAAGCTGTATTAGATTTCTGGATCTTTTTTTTTGTAACTATGGTGACTTTGCCAAATTGGGCCACTTTCAGGGCATAACTTAAGCCGGCAATACCACTTCCAATAATCAAAAAATCTGTTTTTCTTATCATAACAAACTGCTTTTTTTCTTTTTACGCATACTTAAACCAAAACAGAGCCCGACAATAAAAACACCGCCGCCACTAAGAAACCACAACTTCTCATCACTGTTTAAATCAGTTTCCAACTCTTTGATCTGATTTTTCTGCATTTCAGACTGCTCTGATATTTTTTTATATTCTGCGTCAAGTTTTAGAAAGTGTGCCGATTTTTCCTTTAATTCAATATGTTTTTCCTCCACCTGGACCAGTCTTACATTTTCATCTATCAGTTTTTTGTTCTCCTGTTCCACTCCTTTTAATCTTGATATTAAATTCAAATTTTCTTTACTGAATTTATCCACTAAAAGAGCGTCTGGTATCTTTTCGGTTAAAAACCTTGATAAAACCCATCCGGTTTTCCCGCTATCTGTCCGAACTTGTGACCAACCTTTTTGATATTTAATGATTTCAAGTTTGGTACCGGATTTCAACATGGCAACAACTTTGTGGCCAAGACCTGCACCTGTACGCATGGTAATACTTGTAATTTCTGTAACATAATTATCTCTGGCAAGCAGAGGGCAGGCAAAAAACATAATCCATAACAATATGATCAAAAAGCACTGATATTTTTTTTTCATTTTAATTGATATCTCCTTTATTTTTAATCCATCCTTTATCATTGCACCCTTACTTTATCAATAAGCAAAATTATTATATCTGAACTGATATCAGATGAACAGTCCCTTTTTTGAGTTTAGGGTCTGTAATAAAATAAGTGTTATAATATTGCGCCGGATTTTTGCCCAGACCCTTAGGTATTTTAAAAACATTTTGACTATAAAATTTTAATAATATAGCTTAAACATATCAGATAAAAAACAGGAGATACATGATTAATTTTGGAAAGACACTTTATAAATAAAGGAGGTCGCAAAATGACTGAACAAGCATGGAAAACACCTTTTTGGCCCGAAGGCGTTGCACACGATGTAACCAATTACCATTATCCTTTGCCCCAGATTCTCGATAATACTGCTGAAAAATATCCAAATAATGTCTATACCATATTTAATGGTGCCTTCAGAACTTATACCCAGGTCAAAGATACTGCCGACAGAATTGCGAATTTTCTTGCGGGTCAGGGTATCAGCAAAGGGGATAAGGTTGCTATTTTTCTTCCAAACATACCCCACTTTCCTGAAGTTCTCTTTGGGATACTTAAATCCGGAGCCGTGGCAGTAAACTGCAACCCTTCATACACACCTTCAGAACTTAACTACCAGCTAAAAGATTCAGAAGCAAAAATGGTTTTTTGCATGGATCACCCTCTATTATATCCAAACACGGTTGAGGCGATAAAAAACACAAAAATTGAAACTGTGATTATCTGCAATATCAAATCATACCTTCCAAAAATCAAAGCATTCATTGGAGGATTTTTAAATAAAATACCCAAAGCCGCCTCCCATGAACCCGGACATTTAATGTTTGATGATATTGTTGCATCATCCAGCCCGAATCCACCTTTGGTTGATTTCAACCCTGTTGAGGATACTGCTGTCATGCTCTATACCGGAGGCACAACCGGAGTTCCCAAAGGAGCTGAACTGTCACATACAAATTTCACCTACGACCTGGAAGCTTGTGAAGAATATTTCAGACTGGTCCATGACGAGGGGGGTAAGCCTGAGAAATTGAGGTATGGCGGATATCATACATTTCTTGGCGTTTTACCCTGGTATCACAGTTTCGGTATCACAAGCGCTCTGCTTTTAGGAGCAAAGATCGGCAGTAAGTTGATATGCATCCCGGATCCCAGGGCAGGCAATCCACCTTTTACTGGAGTGCTGGAGGCAGTGCAAAAATATAAACCAACTTTTCTTACGGCAGTCCCAACCATATTTATTGCCTTTACAAACCATGTAAATCTGGAAAAATATGACATTTCCTCAATTATGGGATGTCTTTCAGGCGGCGCTCCCCTGCCTCCTGAGGTGTGCCGGCAATTTGAAGAAAAAACCGGCTCTATTATTTTTGAAGCATATGGACTCACAGAAACTGCACCTGCCGCCTGTATCAACCCTTCTTTCAGGGAAACCCGAAAAATTGGTTCCATTGGATTTCCACTTCCAGGAACTGATGTCAAAATTGTTGATTTGAATGAAAGCACAAAAGAACTCGCTCAGGGGGAAGATGGTGAAATTGCCATTTGCGGTCCACAGGTAATGAAGGGCTACTGGAAAAGACCCGATGCCAATGATGAAGTCTTTGTAGAGATTGACAACAAGAGGTATTTTCTCACAGGAGATATCGGAAATATAGATAAGGACGGATATATCACTATCACAGACCGGAAAAAAGATATGATCATTGTTGGCGGTTTTAATGTATATCCAAGAGAGGTAGAAGATATCCTGTATACTAATCCCAAGGTTGAGCTTGCTGCTGTTATAGGCGTTCCTGATGACAAAAGCGGAGAAACAGTAAAAGCCTTTATTAAATTAAAAGAGGGTGAAACTGCAACCCAGGAAGAGATGACTGCCTTTTGTAAAGAAAATATGGCAGGTTACAAACGTCCGAGAAGCATTGAATTCAGGGATGAAATTCCTGTATCAAATATAGGCAAGGTTTTAAGGCGGGTTCTCAGGGAGGAAACAACCAAAGCTTAGTACCCGGTCGAAAACCGCTAATTAATAAGAATATTTATTACCTCGCCTGCCATGGTGAGACCAAAAACACCGGGAACCCAGGATACACTTCCAATGGGAGGTCTTGACCTGCCATGATCGGACATTGGCTCTACAGCATCTTCAGCATTATAGGGCTGTTTATTTAAAGGCTTTTCAATGGAATAGACAGCTCTTATCCCTTTATAAATGCCACGCCTGTGAAGCCGCTGCCTTACTACTCTTGCAAGGGGACAGACCTGAGTTTCACTGATATCCCCTGTTCTTATCATTGATATATCACGCTTTCCTGCTGCCCCCATACTGGAAACCACTTCAAGATTTAATTTTACTGCTTCAACAATCAGATTTACTTTTGAATTCAGCCCATCTATGGCATCCACAACCACATCAATATCTTTGGATAAAAGATTACCAAGGCTCTGGGCATTGATAAATGAATTATGAATCTCCACACGGCACACAGGATTAATATCTTTTATGCGCTCACAGGCAAGATCCGCTTTTTTTCTGCCAATGGTAGAATTCAGAGCAAACAGCTGCCTGTTTATATTTGATGCCTCAACTGTGTCAAAATCAATAAGAGTCAAACTGCCGACACCGGTACGGGCAAGAGCTTCTATTGCAAATGATCCTACTGCACCCAGACCGAATACAGCCACTTTTGCTTTTTTTATCTTCTCCATATTTGCCTCCCCGAGAAGCTGGGTGGTTCTTGCAAATAAATCCATTATTTTTTCTCTCTCTCCTGCAATATGGGATTGAAAAGATACAAACTATTCTGAAAAGCATGTTGTGAGAATTCTTTAAACCCCATCCCAATCCTGGCTGATGCAATCTGTGCAATGGCTGGAAGGTTCTCTGGTTCATTGAGTTTGGAACCTGAATTGGATTCGGGCAGATAAGGATAAATATCTGGAGTATCTGTTTCAAGAACAAAACGATTTTTTGAAACTTTTTTTAATGCATTGATAACTTTTTTTGCATCTAAATTTGTAACAGATCCGGAAAAAGAGATGTAAAGACCATATTTTTCAAAGATGGGAATCATATCTGCTGATCCTGAATAGGAGTGTATCATGCCCGGCACTTTTAACTTTCCAAATTTTTTAAGGATGTGAATAAAAGTATCCCATGCTTTTCTTATGTGAATATTGATTGGGCGTTTCAACTGTCTTGCCAGCATGAGGTGATGCTCAAAAACCTTGATCTGCTTCTCCCTGTCACAGTTTTTATCTGTAAAATCAAGGCCTGTCTCACCAATACCAGATGGATAGGTTTGAAGATAAACTTGCAGATTTTTTTTCCATTGTCCCGATATAGTATCAACAAACCAGGGATGCACTCCAAAACAAGGCAGAATAGAAGGGAAATCCTTAGATAATTGTGCTGTTAATTCAAAATTATCTTCCATGGTGGCACAGGACACCATATATTTAACATTTGCTATCCTTGCACGATCCTCCAGCCATGGAACATCGGAAATTATCCTTGAGTCATGCAGATGGCAATGTGAATCAATAAAAAGCATATTTTAATATATCGAATAATGCGCATTGAGTAAACAATTCATCAATTATCTTGTCTTATAACAACATCACTTTCACAGAAATCAAATTGTTATATTAGTAAGTGTAATATGAGGAAATGGGTTTTATTAAGATTGACAGAAAATAAAGTTGAATCCAGGGGCATATTTTTCAGAGTTATAAAAAAATTTTAGCTGTTTCTTGACAAAAGGCAAAAAAAGCATTTACTTATCCTTAATATTTTATACAAATTTTACATTTTTTGTTGCTGATTTTACCACAAAAATGCGTTCATTATTACCCTTAAGATCGGCAGGTGTCATGAAGAAACCATGACGATCCGGTGAGTATGAAAGAGTATATCCTATGACTACTTCGCTATCTGAAAACTCTACTTGAATCTTTCGGCCCCCTCCTGCTATTTCATCATCATATTTATCGCTTCGGGATTCATCTCCCTCACTTTCTTTAACAAAAAAGATTGCCTTTAACTGTTCCACATCAATATTTTCCATCTCGCCGCTTACCGCTGTTAAATGAAACTGTGTTTTATTAGGAAAAAAATCGCTGGTATTTCCTTTCATTATATTGCCGTCTTTAAATTGTACCACCACCTTGTTTTGTTCCATAGAGTCCTCCGCTAAAATAGTTATACATTTAATTGAGCGCTATATGATTATCCTTTTAAAAAAGATATCTAATTTTGT
>CAXMTQ010000047.1:6619-13006 GCA_964196205.1 uncultured Desulfobacula sp. | reverse complement strand
TTTAGATAAAACATAGCGCCGGTTATGATTTTTTTCTGTTTTGAGTAGTTGACAGATTCCTTTGGCAACCCTTTTTTTACACTTCTTCTGGTTTTAACTTCAATAAAACAGATACAGTCATTATCTTGTGCAATGATGTCTATTTCAGCTGGTTTTGTCCGATAATTGGTCTCAAGAATAATGAATCCTCTGGTTTTAAGAAAAGAGATGGCTGCTCTCTCTCCCTGCTGTCCCAGGGTTTGTTTCTCACTAACCATTTATGACCTCTTTTACACCTTTGAATGTTTGTCTGTGAACAGGGCAGGGGCCATATTTTAAAATTGCTTCTTTGTGGGCTTTTGTGGGATATCCTTTATGCTGAATAAAATTGTATAAAGGATATTCTTTGTGAAGTTTTTTCATGATGCCATCCCTTGTGACCTTGGCAATGATAGATGCAGCTGCAATGGAAATACTTTTTGAATCTCCTTTAACAATTGCTGATTGATCTATGTTCATCTCTATGGTGAATTTTCCATCAATCAAAAGAAAGTCCGGGATAATAAAATCGGGAGTTTGTGAAAGATTTTCAACAGAGCGTTTCATTGAAAGCAGAGATGCCTGGAGAATATTGATCTGGTCTATCTCATGGTGTGAGGCTATACCTGTTGCAATACAAATGGCATGTTTTTTAATATAAGGAAACAAAGTCCTGCGTTTTTTTTCAGACAATTTTTTTGAATCTGTAATACCCTGGCCGGAAAAATTTTCCGGCAGTATGACAGCAGCAGATACAACAGGGCCGGCAAGAGGGCCTCTGCCAGCCTCATCAATACCTGCTATTTGTCTATATCCTCTGTTTAACGCTTTGTGTTCAAATTCCCACATAAGTCGTCAAGTCAAAATAAACTTGTACATTTTGTTTACCCTTACAACTTATTTTAACTTGCCTCATAGGAGTTAAACCTTAGAGTTTTATGCAAATCTTTTCTCTTTAATCCTGGCAGCTTTTCCTCTAAGGTTCCTTAAGTAATAGAGTTTAGATCTTCTGACACGTCCTTTGGTTACCAGTTCAATTTTATCAATTACAGGAGAGTAAAGCGGGAATATTCTTTCTACGCCAACACCCCCGGTAATTTTCCTTACGGTAAAACGGACGCTTGAAAATCCTTTGGTTTTTTTAATTACAACACCCTGGAAAATCTGGATACGCTCTTTTTCACCCTCCCTGATTTTTACATGTACTTTTACAGTATCACCTGAATTAAATTCAGGGATGTCAAGACGGATTTGTTCTTTTTCCAATTTGTCAATTATGTTAGTCATTTCTCCTCCAAATATCTATATTTATAAGTTTATCTATTGTTTATAATTCTGTCCAAATATATTGATGCAGCCGATCTGACAGAGAGGTGATTATATTCACTTTTTCCCAAAATGGGGTCTAAAATAAAATCACAATTATCTATCAATTCCTTTGCCAGTCCCCATGCTGTTCCAAAAGTCAAGACATGGGAAGCTTGATTGTCAAGTTTTTGTCTTAAATTTTTTGTTGTTATTGAACCAGGTATCTCTTTTGCACTTGTAGCAATTGTAACAACCGGTTCTCCTCTCTCCTTTTCAATCTCCTTGAGTACATCCTCAAAGGTTTTACTCACCCTTATCAGCTCAAGAGCTTTTTTTCTAAAGGGGTTGAGTTCTCCCCCAACTCCTTTTGTCCAGTGGTCTATAACCTGCGTGGCAAGTTTTGCCTGGTCTTCATAAGGTGTCACCACAAAAAAACCTCTTACACCAAATGTAATGCATGCCCTTGCAATATCATGCAGATCTATTGTTGTCAGGGCAGAGCCAATGGGCTGATCTTTCTTGTTCATCACAGGAAAATGGATCAAAGCCAGGTAAAGGTTATTATTCAACAATTTTATTCAATAAGGGTTTTTAACTCTTTAACCCATTGCCTTATTATTATTTTCTCTTCGGCATCCAAATCTTTTTTCTCTAAAAGATCCGGCCTTTTTAAAAAAGTCCTTTGAAGAGAAGATTTTTTTCTCCACTGCCTTATTTTTTCATGGTTCCCGGACAGTAAAATCTGTGGAACCTTTAAATCCTCAAACTCTTCCGGTCGTGTATATTGAGCATATTCAAGCCTGTCATTGGTAAATGAATCAGATTTGTAAGAATCGATGCTTCCCAACACGCCCGGGATCAACCTTGCTGTGGAATCAATAATAACCATGGATGCAACCTCACCACCTGTCATGACATAATCTCCAATGGAGATCTCTTCATCAATATGGTTTGTGAATACCCGTTCATCAATCCCTTCATACCTGCCGCATACAAAAATAAGCCCTTTGCACTGTGAAGCATATCTCAAAGCTTTTTCCTGGTTGAATTTTCTGCCCTGGGGGCTCATTAATAACACTTTGAAATCAGGATTTTTTTCCTTTGCATTTAAAATAGCAGCCTGTAAAATTTCCGGCTTCATTACCATGCCGCTGCCGCCACCATAGGGCCTGTCATCAACAGTGTTATGGCGGTCTGTGGAAAAATCTCTGATATTGATGCTCTTTCCGGTAATCAGTTTTTTTTCAATACCTCGTGAAATCATGCCATTGCTAAAAAAAGAGTCCATAAGTTCCGGAAACAGGGTCAACACTACACAATCCATTAATACTCCTCAGGCAGGCTTATTTTTATTGCCTTTTTTTTTGTATCAATAGATTTGATAAAGTGTTTATGCATGGGTACAAGCGTTTCATTACTATTGTCTGTTACAACCAGTATATCATGTGCTCCAGTGGGAAAAATCTCTTTTACCTTGCCGATAAACCCTTTTTCATGGTCAAAAACATCAAGATCTATCAAATCCTGCCAATACCAGCTGTCGTCCTGAAGCTCCGGCAGTTGATCTCTTTCAATGATAATCTCGCTTCCCACACAATCTTCTGCAAGATTCCTGTTATCAATCCCTTCAAGGGAGAGTAAAAATCCTTTTTTATGGGGCAGTACCTTTAAAATATTAAAGTATTTACCCTTTTTTTCTGCTGGTTTTAAAAAAACCCTGCTGCCAGGAC
Source organism: uncultured Desulfobacula sp. (assembly GCA_964196205.1). Taxonomy (GTDB): domain Bacteria; phylum Desulfobacterota; class Desulfobacteria; order Desulfobacterales; family Desulfobacteraceae; genus Desulfobacula. Next base: position 9,950 of record CAXMTQ010000047.1, on the reverse strand, counting down.
TGAAACTCTCAATGGAGTGGGCAAAAGACCACACCTTAAGATTACCGTTAAGGCCATGAACTCCAGTTACCTTTCCTATGGTAAATGAAGCAGTCTTTTCCATAACTTATTCAATAATTTCAAGGACCGTACGTTTTTTAAGTTTAGTTGATGCTGCACTTAAAATTGTTCTCATAGCTCGCGCTGATCTTCCCTGTTTTCCTATAACTTTTCCAAGATCCTCTTTTGCCACCTTAAGTTCCAGAACACAAGTCTGATCTCCACTTACTTCTGAAACATTAACCTGATCAGGGTCATCCACCAGTGCTTTTGCAATATATTCTATCAGCTCTTTCATCTTTTCATCTCCATCTACAGGGTGGTGAGAATACTGGATTTAAGCCTGGACCATGCCTTTCTGTTTGAACAGGCTTGCAACAGTATTTGAGGGTTTAGCTCCTTCTCCAAGCCAATAGTTTATTCTATCCTCTTTGAGTGTAATTACAACAGGTTCAACCATTTGGTCATATGTTCCCAGTAATTCCAGAAATCTCCCATCTCTTGGCATCTCCTTGTCAGCAGCCACTATTCTATAAAATGGTTTTTTCTTTGTTCCTTTTCTTGTCAATCTAATTCTTACGGCCATATTCTGTTTTCTCCTTAAAACGGCAGCATGCTTTTCATTGATTTCATACCGCCTTTATTAAATTTCTTTATCATTTTCATGGACTGGGCATAGCTTTTTAAAAGTTTGTTAACATCTTGAACCTTGGTCCCGCTTCCTTTGGCAATCCTTTTTTTTCTTGACCCTTTAATAATAGTGTATACATGCCTTTCACCCGGTGTCATGGAATTTATGATTGCTTCAATTTTATTAAACTCCTTGTCACTAATATTTATTCCTTTAAGCTGTTTTTTGTTTACTCCCGGCAGCATTCCAAGAATATCTTTAAGGGATCCCATTTTTCGAACAGATTTCATCTGGTTTCTGAAATCTTCCAGTGTAAATGAGTTTTTCCTCAGTTTTTTTTCAAGGGCTTTAGCCTCTTTTCCATCAACTGCTTCCTGGGCTTTTTCAATAAATGAAAGAGTATCACCCATGCCAAGAATTCTTGATGCCATCCTGTCAGGATGAAAAGCTTCCAGGGCATCTGCTTTTTCTCCCACACCTATGAATTTTAAAGGTTTGCCTGTAACAGCTTTTATGGAAAGAGCGGCCCCTCCGCGGGCATCACCATCCATTTTGCTCAGTACAACCCCATCCAGATCAAGAGCTTTGTCAAATGATTTAGCAATATTTACTGCATCCTGGCCTGTCATGGCATCAGCCACAAGAAGGATTTCCGAAGGATTGATCCCTTTTTTAATACTCTTGAGTTCAGCCATTAGCTCTTCGTCAAGATGCAGCCTGCCCGCAGTATCTATTAACAGAGTGTCGCATCCCTGTTCCCTGGCTGCCAGTTGCGCATCCTGACAAATTTTCAGAGGTTTCATCTCGGTTGTGGAAGCAAACACAGGAATATCTAATTGCTTTCCAAGCCTTTTCAGTTGATCAATTGCAGCCGGCCTGTATACATCCACTGGTACAAGAAATGGTTTTTTCCCCTGTTTTCGGAGATAGCGGCCAAGTTTTCCTGCGGTAGTGGTTTTACCCGAACCCTGCAAGCCTATCAGCATGATAGAACTCAGAGCTTTTTCATTAAGATTTAAATCCTGGTGCTCGGATCCCATCATCCTTGTAAATTCATCATTTACAATTTTTATGACCTGCTGACCAGGTGTAAGGCTTTGCATTACCTCCTGACCAAGGGCTCGCTGCTTTATGTCTGAAATAACAGATTTTGCAACTTTATAATTGACATCAGCCTCGAGCAGCGCCATGCGAATCTGCTTCAAGCCTTCTTCAATGTTTTTTTCATTTAGAGTGCCATGGCCTTTCAGTTTTTTAAAGACTGAATCAAGCCTGTCACTTAAATTTTCGAACATAAAAACCCAACCTCAAAATATTCAACCAAATCGTTAAAATTAGTATATATTCCGTGATATGTCAAGAAAATATTAAATTAAATCTGGATGTTTGCCATCTGGGGAGAGCCTGTCATGGCATGTGCTCCGGATGACATTTGCCGCTTGAGTAACATAAATTTTTTTTCAATTGAGAGGAAAAATCCTTAATGTCTACTCCGGCCAGATGTCTGGTGACCATGGTAACAAACTGCCGGTGACTTCTTCCCTGTCTGTAAACAGGTGCCCTTGGCGGAGTGTTGAGATATTTTTCAATGAGATCCAGGTCCGGGGAAAAAAGGATGGTTGCTGAATAGTAGGCAAAGCCTTTTGACCTGTAAAAACAGGAACCGCCGATTTTTTGATTGTCCAGGACAATATCGGATATTCCGTCCCGGTAGATATCTTTTAATCCGGTTTTTATAAGTCCTTTAATCAGCCAGTTTGTACATTTGTTAAAAATAGTTTGTATTCCTGAATACCCTTTTACGGGAATAGCAGCAGAGATGATCAGGTTGCCGGGATCAAGGAATACGGAACACCCGCCACCCTTACGTCTGTAAACAGGGATGAGATCACGGATTGCAAGATCAAGCTTTATCTCCTTTGAAAGATTGCCTCCCCGTCCTGCCACAATGGCCTTTTGTGTATAGGGGGAACAATAATAATGCCGGATTCCATCTTTTTTTACTAAATCAATAAGCTGGTCATCCAGAGGATATGGCTTTACAACAGGTTCTAAGAGATCAAGCATTACTTTTTCTCTTAACCATGTGAACAGAACCATTGGCAGCCATTTCTGCAGCTTCCATTATTGATTCCGAAAAGGTGGGATGGGGATGGATGCTTACAATAAGATCCTCAAGAGTTGCTCCCATTTCAATGGCAAGTGTTCCTTCTGAGATAAGCTCTGACGCATGTTCCCCTGCAATGCCCACACCCAGAATCAATAAAGATTCCGGGTCAGCTATGATTTTGACAAATCCTCTGGTTTTTCCCATGCTTTTTGCCCGTCCCAGAGCAGTCAGAGGAAATTTGCCCTTTTTAAAGGGGATATTTTTTTCTTTTGCTTCAGTTTCAGTGATGCCTGTCCATGCAATTTCAGGATTGGTGAAAAGTACCGCAGGCACAGCAACATTGTCAAAAGCAGATAAATGCCCTGCAATCACTTCAGCAGCCACCTTGCCTTCCCGGCTGGCTTTATGGGCAAGTGCAGGGCCCTTTGTAATATCTCCCACTGCAAAGATATGCTTTTTAATGGTTCTGCACTGGTCATCAGTCGCGATCAGACCTCTTTTGTCCACCTGGATGCCAAGAACATCCAGTCCCAGATCATCTGTATTGGGTT
>CAXMTQ010000047.1:0-6587 GCA_964196205.1 uncultured Desulfobacula sp. | reverse complement strand
CTTTGAACCGGTATGGATGGCTGAAAACTGCTCTTGACATTTTTTGATCACGACATTGACAAGATCCTGGTCTGCCCCGGAAAGAAATTTCGGATTGTACTCTGCCATGGTAACCCGGCTGCCGAGTCCTGCATAGGCTTGACCGATTTCAAGTCCTATATATCCACCGCCTATAACAAGGAGGGACTTTGGAATTTCAGGCAGTTTAAGGGCAGTTGCAGAAGTCCACAGGGGCAAGTCAATTCCTGCAGGAAGCTCGTTGATTCTGGACCCTGTTGCAATAATTGCATGTTTAAAACGGATATTGGTATTTGTTCCATCCACATAGATTTTATGGTCATCAATAAACCGGGCATGGCCATGAACCACCTCTATATCCCTGTTCTCCAGAAGTGTTGCAATACCGGCTGACAAATTGTCCACTATGGTTTGAATCCATTGCCTGAGTTTGCCGGTATCCAGTTCAACTCCCTTGGAAACCAGCCCCATTTTTTCACTATTTTTTATATTTTCAACCAGTCCTACTGCATTAATGAGTGTTTTTGAGGGGATGCATCCTTCGGTGAGGCAGACCCCGCCCAGTGTGGGACGCGATTCAACCACCATGACTTCCTTTCCCAGATCCGCAGCTCTGATGGCCGCAGTATATCCTCCAGGGCCTCCGCCCAGAACAACCACATCAACATCATAAACAAGCTCGCCCATTACCATTTTAATTCATCTCCTTAGTTTCACTGAAAAACAGATTTAATGTCCTTTAATCCTGGTTCATACCCCAGTCATAAAAACCATGGGGTCTTCAAGCATCTGTTTTAAATCCCTGACAAAGAGGGCTGCTCTTACACCGTCTGCTATCCTGTGATCAAAACAGAGAGTTACAGGAAGCATAAGCCCTATGATAATTTTATCATTCTTTACTATGGGCTTTTTTATGACCCGCCCAAGTCCCAGTATTGCAGACTCAGGGTAATTTATGATGGGAACAACACCAGTACCGCCTATGGCACCCACATTGGTTATTGTAAAAGTACCATTGGTAAGCTCAGGAGCTGTGATGATTCCATCCCGCCCTTTTTTGGAAAGAGAGTTCAAGTCACTGGCAAGGGCTGCCACGCTCTTTTGGTCGGCATTGTTAATTACCGGGACAATCAGTCCCCTGGGAGTATCAGCTGCAAAGCCTATATGATAATATTTTTTATAAATAATCTCCATCTTATGTGGATCAATACCGGCATTAAATTCAGGATATTTTTTGAGAAGGGATGAGACAGCTTTTATGACAAAGGATAGCAAGGTAAGCTTTTCTGCTTCTTCTTTAGTACTGTTAAAGGTTTTTCTTAAGTTTTCAAGTTCAGTCACATCACACTCATCCATGTGTGCCACGTGTGGGACAAGGATCATGGAGGAAGTTGTTTTGATGGCGATTTTTTTTCTTAAAGAACGGATGGATTCTTTTTCTACAGGGCCTGATTTTTCATAGTCAGGCAGCCTGTCAATTTCAAGAAAAGGTATGGCTCCATTATTGCTTAATCCCCCCAGGAATTCTTCAGTATGAGCCCCGGGTTCTTCTTGTGTGACATCTTTTTTTCCTGCTGCATATTGTTCGAGATCCTCTTTTGTGACCTTTCCTGCCGATCCTGTGCCTGTGACAGCATTAATATCGATTTTCATCTCTCTTGCAAGACGTCTTGTGGCAGGGGCGGCTATTGTCTTTGTTTCAGGTTCAGGCCTGTCGGTTCCAGGGTCACTGACGGCAGGAGGCTCAGGTTTAATTTCCTTGATGGTTTTTACCTGCTGTGTTGAACTCTCTTTAAAATCTTCATCAATCACAACCAGTACCTGGTTCACTTTAATAGTATCGCCGGGGTTGCCGTTAAGGCGTATAATTACACCTGTTCTCGGTGAAGGAATTGTAACAGCGGCCTTGTCTGTTTCCATATCGCACAAAGGGTCATCTTCACCTATTTTATCCCCCTCTTTTACATACCATTTAAGCAGTTCTCCTTCATGTATGCCTTCGCCAAGGTCTGGAAGTTTGAATTCAAACATGATTTTCTCCTATTCATTAAGTGTCTCTAAGACAGCCCGTTTGATTTTTTCAATGGAAGGCATGTACAAAAGCTCCCTGCCAAAAAGCGGAAAAGGGACATCATACATGGTAACCCGTTTTACCGGGGCTTCAAGGTACATCAAAGCCTGATCATTGATCAGTGCAATAATTTCCGATGCAGGGCCGAAGGATTTCTGGGCCTCCTGAATAATTACGCAGCGGCCGGTTTTTTTCACGGACTCCACAATGCTTCTTGTATCCATGGGAGAAATTGTTAAAAGATCTATCACTTCCGGATTAAATCCTGTCTCTTTTTCCAGATCCTGAATCGCTTTAAGGGTATCTCTCATCATGGCACCCCAGGCAATAATAGTGATGTCGTCTCCTCTCTTTAATACCTGTGCACTTCCAAGTGTGATTTTTTCATTGTCATCAGACACGTTTTCCTTAAAGGAGCGGTAAGAACGTTTCGGCTCCATGAAAATCACGGGATCAGGGTCATTAATGGCTGCTTTTAAAAGCAAACCCGCATTGGACGGACTCGAAGGAATGACCACTTTAACGCCTGCTGTATGTGCAAAATAGACTTCTTTGCTCTCGGAGTGGTGTTCCAGTGCCCTGATACCACCCCCGTAAGGCATTCTTACAACCAGAGGAACCGTGAATTGTCCCCTGGACCTTGTTCTCATTCTTGATGCATTTCCCTCAAGCTGGTGCATCATCAAATATGAGAATCCGGAAAACTGCATTTCGACAACAGGTTTGAGCCCTGATATGGCCATGCCAATGGCAACTCCCAAAATAGATGATTCAGCAATGGGTGAATCAATCACCCTTTTTCTGCCGTATTTTTCAAAAAGCCCTTCTGTAACACGAAACACACCGCCGTTTAGGCCCACATCCTCGCCCATGATCAATACTTTTTCATCTGATTCCATAATTTGGTGAAGCGTTCTGTTAAGGGACTGAACCATATTTATTTTAGTCATTTTCAGTCTCCTTTCTCAGATTTTCCAGAAAATCCATACGCTGTTCTTCAAGCGTGCTGCCGGGATGTTCAAACACATGATCAAAAGGGGCATCAGGTTTGAAATCATTTTTGGACTCAAATTGCTTCACAGTCTCATCAATGGTCTGCTTTAATTCATTTTCAAGGTCAAGCTGCTTTTTGTCATCCCAGAGCTTTTTATTGGTCAGAAATATTTTAAACCGCTTTAAAGGGTCTTTTTCCTTCCATTTTTCCACTTCTTTATCATCCCTGTACCTGGTAGGATCATCAGCAGTTGTATGCATTAGCATGCGGTAAGTAAATGCCTCGATCAGGGAAGGCCCTTCATTGTTGCGGGCTCTTGTTACTGCATCTTTTACGGATTTATACACAGCAAGTACATCATTGCCATCCACCTGTATGCCAGGAATGCCATATGCTATTGCCTTCTGGGCAATTGTGGCTGATTTTGTCTGGAGTTTTGTTGGTGTTGAAATGGCATATTGGTTATTCTGGCATAAAAAGACCACCGGAGCATTTAAAACACCTGCAAAATTCAAGGCTTCATGAAAATCTCCTTCAGATGTGGCCCCGTCTCCGAATAAAACAAGGGCAATGGTATCCTTTTCACCCTGTAGTCTCGAACCATAGGCCAGGCCGACAGCATGGGGCAACTGGGACGCAAGTATAATGGAAAGGGGAAGGGTTCTATTGTTCTTATAATTATAGCTTCCCTCTTCAAACCCGTTATAAAAATAAAGTAAATTTAAAAGAGAATCCCCTCTCATAAGACGTCCTCCCAGCTCCCTGTATGAGCCCGCAAACCAGTCCGTATCCTTTATTGCAAGAACAGAGGCGCAAAAAGACGCCTCCTGACCAGTACATGCCGGAAGGGTGCCGAGTCTTCCCTGACGCTGGAGATTCAGCATGCGGGAATCCACCATTCTGGACAGTGTCATATAATGATAGAGTTTTAAAAGATCATCCCGGCTTAAGTCAGGTTCAAGCTCGGGATCAACATTTCCTTTTTCATCCAGAATCTGCATATAGCTGACACTGAATTTTTCAATTGTATGTAAAGGCATGGCAAAACTCCCTTAATATTATAATAAGGCAGGAATTCAGATTTTTTGTCTATTAAATAATTAGCTTATCATCTGAATAACTGTACATATATAGTAATCACAAAATATATTTTGTAAATAATGATTCTAAAATTCCAATAATCCGAATACCTTGAAATATAAGCCAATCTGCCTGTCACATTTTAAAGCACCCATTATGAATTATCTCCTGTTTTATACCCCTGTTTTTAATAATCTCTAAAACCTTTTACAAATTTATTTGGTTGTTATATAATGAATTAATTTTTACAGACAATTCTACTGTTCACAGCTTGAGCTCTTAAGTATCGTTTGCACTCTTTTATTTTTCCATACTCACACTATTGAATAAAAAATGGTTATAAGATGTATCTCAGATATAATTATGAATTAGACCGTTGAAGGAAAGGAGGATAGATGATTGTATAGAAGGGTAAATCCCATAACGATAAATTCTTTATCATAATTTTTTTTACAAGGAGGTTATCATGAGTAAATCTATTAATAAATTAATTGATGAACAGATCAAAAGGTGGGAATTGGGAACAAGAGAAGACAAACCCATTAAAGAATCCATTAATATTGTTACCATCTCCAGAGAATCCGGCAGCCAGGGATATGAGATCGCAAAACAATTTTGTGAAGAAACAGGGTTTGATTTATTCCATGACAAAATTATTGAAGCCATGGTTGAGACATCAAAAAATAGCAGAACTCTTTTAGAAACACTTGATGAACGGGGAATGAATATTGTTGATGATATTGTGTCTAATTTTATAAACGAACGTCATCTATGGCTGGATGACTATTCAAAGCTCCTGTTTAAGATACTCTCTACCATTGGGAAACATGGGAATGCAGTTGTCCTTGGAAGAGGCGCAAATTGTGTCCTTCACAAACAAAATGCCATCAGAGTAAGAATTGTTTCTCCCATGACTGTCAGGCGTAATCATATAGAAAAAAGCCTTGATCTAAATAGAGATGATGCACAAAAATACATAGTCAGCACAGATGCCAATAGAACCGCGTTTGTAAAACGGTATTTTAATTCAGATGCAACTGACCCGTCAAATTATGATCTGATTTTAAACACTGGAACACTCTCTGTTAAAAAGGCGGTACAGATTATTAAATATGCCCTCAATTGAAACTAATCAATTATTATATCCATAAAGATTATGATAATTTACGTTTAACGCTGGTAATCTTATCCGCCATGGTCTGTTCCCGGTCTATTCTTGTGCCGGCCTTTATAGTGGTCGTTATCCTGGGAGCCCCCATTTCATGGATTCTTTCATGGCATTTTTTTACCACATCAAAGACCTTGTCCCAGTCTCCTTCAATATTAGTGCCATAGGCATGAAGCTCTGAGGTGAGTCCTGCTTCATTGATAATATCATGACAGGCGGCCACATATTTTGAGACGGAAAGACCAACCCCGATGGGTACCACACATAAATCGATGATTACATTCATTTTCAACCTCCTATTACTATTGATATATTCATCAAGGGATTTTATCGGTTTTTCTACCTGAATGCAAGCAGGAGAACGCATGGAAGAACGTTCGAGTTCTTCCTGGAACTGTACCATACCATCAGGTAAAAGGTTCGTGTAAAGTGACCCGGATTTAATCCGGGCCCGGACAGATTTTTTTATATTTTTTAAAAGAGAAGTAGAGATGAAGCCTTATGCAAAGTTCCTGTTTAAGATTACTAAGGAATTTGAGTAAATGAACTAAGGTTTTTGAAAAAATAATTATAACTTATTGACAAGAAATCCAAAAAACCCTCTACTGGTATCAATTTCATCATCTTTGAGTGGAGGGAAAATGTATAAATTAATTGGAAATGGCAACAAAGTTAACTACGGTTGTATTGATGAACCCATAGAGTGGAACTATCAAGAATTCAAACTTCTTGATTTTTTTAATAAGGAAATCAAAGGGTTCAAAAAGAAATTCGCCTATCATCAGTTCAACTATGTTGGTATCACCGCAGGAGAGTATATTGTCGGTTTTGCAACTGTGGATCTGGGTTATCTGAAAAACGTATTTGCTTTCATTTACAATAAAGAGCAGGGGATTATTCTCGAAACTGACGATAAATGTCTGGGATTCTCAAAGAAAATGAATTTTCCCAGGAATCCGGACAACTATGTCACAACTTTCAATTCAGGGAAAACCTCAGTTAGGGTGGAAAAAAGCCATGATAAGGGAAAACTAAAAATAGATTGTAGCTTTAAGGGTCGGTTGAAATTCAAAGGTTCCTTTGAATTTGCTATAAAGTCTCATCAACCCTTAAGAGTTCTTAACCCCAGCATTCCTACACGATTTACCTATACAGAAAAGTGTTCTCCTCTGACAGCAATTGATTTTGAACTGTCCTTGGACGGTAAATCTTTGGAATTTGAAACCAACAAAGTTGTGGCAATTTATGACTGGTCT
>CAXMTQ010000046.1:0-13190 GCA_964196205.1 uncultured Desulfobacula sp. | reverse complement strand
TCATTTCATCCACCCATTGGGCAATTTTATCCGCACTTTCGCCCAGCATGGGGAAATGAGGCGGCCAGGTGGTGACCATTCTCCAGTTGTAGGTCTTTTCCTTTTTGGCCATTGCAGGCACGGCACTAGAGGCTATTCCAGCACCAATTGCAGCAGCACTCAGTCCAACATTTTTGATAAATTTACGTCTTTTGTTGTCTTCCATGCACATTCTCCTTTAATTGAGTTTATACCTTCCAGCACATTTCTATCTCACCGTCATCCTAAGATTTTATGCCCAAATCAATAGTCAAGTCAAGGGGTAATCCATTAATTTTTTCTTGATATTTTACCGATCACCTGAAAGATGAAAAAATTCATCCTGCAAAAAGTATCACCGCCAAAGAAAAGATAGAAAAAAGGATGTTATTTAAAAAAAACTGGATCTCGGGTCTCTCGTTTAAAATTTCCTGGTCTTGAAGGGAATCAAAAAATAATTGCATTGACTGCGACCCGCCGTGGCGGCTATTCATAAATTGTATGAAGCTTTGGATCAAATGCTTCGCGAATGCCTTCGCCAATAAATGTTACTGTCATCAGGGTAATGACAAGGGCTGCCACAACAGAAGAGACAATCCACCATGCACCCATGTTCTGCCAGCCCTGGGAGAGCAGTTCACCCCAGGAAGGTGTGGGGGCAGGCAGCCCGAATCCAAGATAATCAAGGGATGTTAAGGCGACTATCCCACCTGAAATGGCAAAGGGTGCATAGGTAACTATTACTGAAATAGTGTTGGGAATAATATGCTTGAATATAATTCTTGCATGGGATGCCCCAAGGGAACGAACCGCAAGTATATATTCCTTTTCTTTCTCCTTAAAAGTCATTGTCCGCATTACCCAGGTAATGCCGATCCATCCGAAAAATGCCATGATCAACAGTAGAATTATAAAATTTGGAATCATAATGGATGCAATGATGATAATAACATATAGAAAAGGAACATTATTCCATATTTCAATTATGCGCTGGAAGAACAGATCAAATTTTCCTCCAAAATACCCCATACAGCATCCAATTGTAATACCGATGGTATAGTTCATAATCAAAAGAACAAAGGAAAAAATGATTGCAGTGCGAAATCCATATACAAGGCGCGCTAAAATATCTCTTCCAACATTATCCGTACCCAGGAAGTGTTTCTCTTTAAATGATGGGGCAAAAGGCGGATAAGAGTTGGATTTTAGATCATTTTCATAGGGGTTATAGGGTATGGGAGGCATGATAACAAAATTAGATGAATGGTTTTGCTCAAATTCTTTTTTAAGTTTTTTATAATCAGTTTCATAGTCATAACCAAGATTGAAGCTCGATCCCGGAATCATGTTTGTATAAGTTGGAAAATAGAGATTGCCATTATAGTAAACAAGCAATGCCTTTGAATTGATAAAACATTCTGCAAAAAAAGAGATAAAGATCATTATTGAGAGTATGATAAATGACCAGAAACCTCTTTTAATTGATCTAAACCTCTTGATTTTTTTCAGGGTGACAGGATTCATTTAAACCTCACCCGTGGATCAACAATTGCAACACATATATCAGACAGAATATTGCCGATCATAAACAGAAGTGAAGAGATTACAAGAATACCCATGACAACCGGGTAATCACGGTCAAGTATGGATTCATATCCAAGAAGTCCCATGCCATTAATATTAAAAACCTTTTCAATTAAAAATGATCCCATTAAAAGAATGGAGATATTATTCCCAAAACTTGTGGCAAGGGGAATCATACTGTTTTGCATGGCATGGTGTAATATAGCCTTTTTAAAGGGAAGTCCTTTGGCAATAGCAGTCCTGACATAATCAGACGACAGATTGTCCATCAACGTGTTTTTCATTAAGAGTGTCATCACAGTAAAAGAGCCGATAACATAGGAAAACAGAGGCAGAATAGTGTGCCAGGCAATATCTGAAACCTTTTCCATAAGGCTCATTTCATCAAAAAGTTCTGATACAAGGCCTCCAAGGGGAAAAAGGTCATAATTGGAAGCAAATAAAACCAGCATGAGAACTCCTGCCACCCATCCTGGAATGGCATACCCTGTGAAAATAATAATAGATGTAATATTATCAAATCCTGTTTTATGCCTGACAGCCTTGGCAAGACCAAGGGGAATGCAGACCCCGTAAATCATAATCAGGCTTAAAATACCAAAATAGAGAGAGATGGGAATTCTCTCTTTGATCATATCCCAGACCGGATCATAATATCGTGTGGATTTGCCAAGGTCACCTTTTATCACTTTTGAAAGCCATAAAAAATAACTTGTCAATATTGGTTTATCAAATCCGTAGTACTCTTCTAGTTTTTGAATCTGTTCTTCAGAAAGGGGTTGACCACTGCTTTGCCCTGCTGTTGAAGAGACACTTGATCCACCTTGACCGGTTTGCATGGCTCTTGTATCTGCAATTATTCTCTCAATGGGGCCACCCGGGACAAAACGGGTAATAGTGAAAACCATGATGGTGATACCTATAAATGTCGGTATCACCAGAAGCAGTCTTCTTATGAAATATGCAGTCATAATAATAGATTTGAGTTATGAGATCTGAAGTATCGGGCATCACTACTCACCTCGCACATCTCACCTGTCATCACTCAAAAACTCTAAATACAGATTCAAGTGCCTTGTCAAGGTTTTCAGGTTTGGTACCTCCAGCCTGAGCCATATCAGGACGACCGCCGCCTCCGCCGCCAACTATTTTTGCAGCCTGCTTAACAATATCTCCGGCTTTATAATTTTTTGTTAAATCTTTTGTTACTACAGAGATCAACAATGCTTTTTTACCTGATTTTGCACCAAGAAGAATAATTCCGGAACCTATTTTTGTCTTGAATTTGTCAGCCAGATCCCTTAACTGGGAAGGATTTTCAATCTCAACTTTTTTTGAAATAACCTTGATCCCGTTAATTTTTCTGATCTCACCATCAATGTTTTCAACTGATTTGGATGCTTTTTTCGCCTTAAGTGCTTCAACCTGTTTTTCAAGACTCTTTTTATCTTTTAATAAAGTTTCTATTTTTAAGACAACGTCTTCTTTTGCACCTTTCAGAAGGTTGGCAGAAGAGCCAATTAAATCTTGATCATTGTGAATAAAATCCAGAGCTGCCTGGGCTGTGACAGCCTCAATCCTTCTAACACCCGATGCAATTCCTCCTTCTGAGAGGATTTTAAAAAGCCCGATGTCCCCGGATTGTCTTGTATGTGTTCCTCCACAAAGCTCGGAAGAGAAATCACCTTGGGATACAACCCTTACCACGTCTCCATATTTTTCTTCAAATAAAGCGGTAGCACCCTGTTTAAAAGCATCATCCATATTCATCTCTTTTGTTTGAACAGGATGATTTTCACGAATTCTTAAATTAACCTCATTTTCAATGGCTTTCAAATCTTTTGCTGAGACAGAAGAAAAATGGCTGAAGTCAAATCTTAACCTTTTGTCTGTTACAAGGGAACCCGACTGTTTAACATGATCGCCAAGGATTTTTCTTAAGGCTGAATGCAGAATGTGGGTAGCAGTGTGATTCAAGGCGGTATTCTGCCTTTGTGACGGATTAACTTTAAGTGTGAACAGATCACCTTTTTGGATATTACCTTTTTTAACAACTCCCTTATGAATGATTAATCCACTTGGATCTTTCAGCGTGTCTGTTATGTTGATAACACAATTTTTGTTTTCAAAAATTCCACTATCTCCTGCCTGTCCTCCTGATTCAGCATAAAAGCAAGTTGAGTCAGTTACAATCTCTATGGTTTCTTCCTCTTTAGCTGTTTGAATCTCTTTATCATCCTTAACAATGATAAGAACCCGGGATTGCCCTTCAATCTTATCATAGCCTTCAAAAGTAGTTTTTACTCCTTTTGATGTCAATGCCTTATAAGCCTGGCCAACACCTGTAAATTTTTTAAAGGACTTGGATCTTGCTTTCTGTGCTGCCATGGCTTTATCAAAACCGTCAAGATCAAGATCAATATCCATCTCTTTAACATGATCAACAATTATATCCACGGGAAATCCAAAGGTGTCATAGAGTTGAAAGATTACCTTTCCTGGAATTTCTCTTTTTCTTTGAGCAAATTCTTTTTCAGGTGCTCCCATAGAAACAGAGTTGTCTCTATTAGGGAGATCCTCAATTACTGTTTCAAGAAGCTTCATCCCCGTATCAAGCGTTTCAAGAAATTTTTTCTCCTCGTTTTCCACAACATTTAAAATAAATGCAGAAGAGTCTTTAAGCTCAGGATAGGCTTCATCCATAATTGAAAAAACCGTTTGAACAGTTTTATGCAAAAATGGTTTTATAAGGCCGATACTTCTTCCATATCTAATGGCACGCCTCATGATGCGGCGAAGTACATATCCTCTTCCTTCATTGGAGGGCAGGACTCCATCACAGATTAAAAATGCTGATGCCCTTGAGTGGTCTGCAATGACTTTCATGGCAACTTCAACAAGATTTGATTCATTGAGTTTTTTCCCTGAAAGTTCACCCACTTTTTCCATTATAGGAATAAAAAGATCAGTTTCATAATTTGTCTTAACTCCCTGTAAAACCGAAATTACCCGTTCAAGACCAAGACCTGTATCAATACTTGGTTTTGGCAATGGTGTCATCTGCCCTTTATCATCTTTTTCAAACTGCATGAATACAAGGTTCCATAATTCCAGCCAGCGGTCGCAGTCACAGCCCACAGCACAATCCTGCCTGTCACAGCCATACTCAACACCACGGTCAATATAAATTTCACTGCATGGGCCGCAGGGACCTGTATCTCCCATGGACCAGAAATTATCCTCTTCACCCAGTCTTACAATCCTCTCTTTTGGAATACCAACCTGGTTGTGCCAGATATCATATGCTTCATCATCTTCATGGAAAACTGAAACCCAGAGTTTCTCTCTATCAAATCCATAGCCATTAGTAAGAAGATCCCAACCATAATCAATAGCTTTCTCCTTGAAATAATCACCAAAGGAAAAATTACCCAGCATTTCAAAAAAGGTGTGATGCCTTGCTGTATATCCTACATTTTCAAGGTCATTATGTTTGCCGCCGGCCCTGACACATTTTTGAGATGTTACAGCTCTTAAATAATCACGCTTCTCATCACCTGTGAATACACGTTTAAACTGAACCATTCCGGCATTTACAAATAGAAGTGTTGGATCATCCTGTGGCACAAGAGAGGAAGACCTTACCGGGTTGTGATTGTGTTTTTTAAAATAATCCATAAAAATTTTTCTGGCTTCATTACCGGTCATGTTACAACTCCAAACATAAGGTTTGTCTCAATTTGTTTTGGTTTCTTGTTTTTTGTCACTGGTATCAGAATTTGCAATTCCAAGCTTCTCTCTAACCAGAGTTTCAATTTTTTCAAAAATATCCTGATTATCAATTAAAAAAAGTTTTACATTCTCCCTTCCCTGACCAATTCTCTCTCCTTCAAAAGAATACCATGATCCGCTTTTATCAACGATATCAAGGTCAACACCAATATCAAGAAGATCTCCAGTCCTTGAAATGCCTTCTCCATACATGAGATCAAATTCCACATTTTTAAAAGGGGGAGCAAGTTTATTTTTTACGACCTTTACTTTTGTACGGTTGCCAATGATCTCCTGACCCTCTTTTATTGGAGCAGCCCTCCTGATTTCAAGACGCATGGATGCATAAAATTTTAAAGCATTGCCGCCTGTGGTGGTTTCAGGGTTTCCATAGACAACGCCGATTTTCATTCTGATCTGGTTGATAAAGATTATGGTTGTATGGGTTTTGCCTATTGTGCCGGCAAGTTTTCTTAAAGCCTGGGACATAAGTCTTGCCTGAAGTCCCATGTGAGAGTCTCCCATGTCTCCTTCAATTTCAGCCCTTGGCACCAGAGCTGCCACTGAGTCAACAACCATGATATCAATACCGCCGCTTCTCACCAGCATATCAGCAATTTCAAGAGCCTGTTCCCCGGTATCTGGCTGGGAAACAAGAAGTTCATCGCAATCCACGCCAAGCCTTTTAGCATAAGCAACATCAAGGGCATGTTCAGCATCAATAAAGACTGCTATGCCGCCATTTTTCTGCGCCTCGGCAACTGCATGAAGCGCCAGAGTTGTTTTTCCCGAAGATTCCGGGCCATATATCTCAATCACACGTCCCCTGGGGTATCCTCCAACTCCGAGTGCTTTATCAAGGGCAAGAGAGCCTGTTCTTATTACAGGAACATCCATGACCTCCCTGCCGCCGAGTTTCATGATAGATCCTTTACCAAATTGTCTGTCTATCTGGCTCATTGCTGTTTGTACAGCTTTTTCTTTGTCCTGATTTTTATCCATCTAACTCCTCCTAAAATATACATGATAAATATATAATTTTTAAAACAGCAGCAGTTAAAATACCTGCCATAATATCATCCAAAACAATTCCTGCACCTCCTGAAAAATTGTCTTCAAAATACTTTACAGGAGCAGATTTTATAATATCAAAAAACCGGAATATAAAAAAACCAGCAGCAAGAGTATAAATATTAACAGGAACTATGGATAAAGCCACAACATATCCTGCAATTTCATCAATAACAATACAGCCCGGATCTTTTTTGCCAATAATTTTTTCTGCTTTGTCTGCAAAATATATAGCTGCAAGGATCAGACCCACAATATAAACTCCATAAAAAGATGCGGGAATAATCAGGAAAACAAGTGCAAAAGGTATGGCTGCAAGGGTTCCAAATGTGCCTGGTGCAAAAGGTATCTTACCTGAAAAAAATCCTGTGGCTATAAACATTATCAGTTTTTGCTTAAAAATCATTATGAGTATTTATATTTTGCATCAATCCCTGTCAAGGGGATTGGCATCTGATAAAATTTGATTATAAACATCTTTTAACGGGATCTGTTTTTTTATTGCCACCTCTTTTGCCACCTCATATTCAGGAATAAAGCGGACACTGCTGTCTAAACCGACTATTTTTTTTACCTGCAATTTTCCAAATCTGGTTTCAACAATGGTATTTTGTCTTACAAGAGAGTCTCTTTTACACTCATGATAACGTACCCCTATGGATGTAGTCTCAGTGAGTATTGCATTAATAATATTGTCAAGATCCTCTTTTTTGCATATCACCTCAATCTGCATACCAGGCCTGTTCTTTTTCATTTGAACAGGGATATAACAGACATCAAGGGCTTTATTATCAAACAAAACTTCCATTAAAAATCCTGAAATTTCAGGGCTCATGTCATCTATATTTGTTTTTACAACATAAACAGTCTCTTCTTGAACAGTTATATTTTTCTTTTTTTGATTTATTGCAGGATCACCAAGCACAATGCGTAATAAATTAGGAAGGCTTGAACCTGTATCTTTTTTCCCTGCACCATATCCTGTCTTTTTTATTGTCATTTCCGGCATGGTTCCAAAAGAAGATGCAAGAGTGGAGATAATAGCGGCTCCTGTTGGTGTGACAATTTCTGTTGTTGCATCAGATGGTTTTACAGGAATATTTTTTAAAATGCCTAAGGTTGCAGGCACAGGAACCGGTATCTGCCCATGGGAACAATCTATTGAACCCGATCCAAGAGGAACAACAGAAGCAAATACTTTTTTAATTCCAAGATATTCCACGCACAGAAAAGAGCCTATAATATCAACAATGGAATCAACACCCCCTATTTCATGGAAATGGATTGTTTCAATATCTTTATTGTGAATATGAGATTCAGCCATGGCTATTTTTTTAAAAGCAGACAGGCTGTGTGCTTTTACTTTTTCAGGCAAAGAAGCTTTTTTAATCAAAGTTTTAATATCTTTGTAGTTTCTTGACAACTCCTGCTGTTCAACAATATTAACAGTAATATCTGTTGCTTTTAGATGATTTTTTTCAACAACAGTGGATTTTATTTTAAAACCGCTTAAAATACCTGATAGCTCTTGTTCCAGCCAGTCAACAGGCACACCAAGATCAATAAATGCACCAAGGGTCATATCACCGCTAATACCGGAAAATATATCAAAATAAGCTATCATTCAGGCTGCTGTTCCTGCGGCATGAATCTTTAAAATTTCCAATACAAGTCTTGTTGTGGTTTCCATATCCTTGATATCAATGGATTCATTCAAAGTATGGACATTGGTCATGCCGGTTCCCAAAACCCCGGCAACAATGCCTTTGCTAAAAAAGATATTTGCATCAGCACCACCACCAATTGTTTTGCTCTTAAGCGTTATGCCAATGTTGTCAGCGGCTTTTTTGGCAAGAAAAACAGCTTTGTGATCGTCGGGAATATTGGTATTTGGAAAATCATTTTCAACTATGGTTTCAATCCTTGGAAGGCCGGATTCATCCTGAAGTTCTTTGGCAACATTATAAAATGTCTTAGTGATATTATCTGTAACTGTTTTTAATTTTTTTACATCATGGCTTCTGGCCTCACCATGGATTTCAACAAATTCAGGCACAATATTAGTTGCAACCCCGCCTTTTATTTTTCCAAGATTGCATGTGGTCTCTTCATCAATACGCCCAAGCTGAAGTTTGGAAACAGCTTTTGATGCAACCACAATAGCATTTATCCCCTTTTCAGGTTCTACTCCTGCATGGGCAGCTTTACCATAAATCTTTAAATGGATTTTATTTGCACCGGGAGCTTTTGTGACAATTCCATCCGTATCTGTTGAATCAAGGATATACCCGAATTTTGAGTTCATTAAAGAGTAATCAAAATGTTTTGCCCCGAGAAGACCGATCTCTTCACATACAGTGAAAACAATTTCAATTGGAGGATGATCAAGCTTTTCTTCAAAAATAACATCCATGACCTCCAATATAATTGCAATGGCAGATTTATCATCAGCGCCGAGAATCGTTGTCCCATCGCTTATAAACACCCCGTTTTCAAACTGAACCTTTATATTATTCCCAGGGCCTACTGTATCCATATGACCTGCTAAAAACAGAGGTTCAGCCTTAACACTGCCTTTAAATTTGGCCACAAGATTGGAGCAGTTGCCATTGACCTGATCCTTTGCAGTGTCATAACAGATATCTGCACCCATATCAGTTAATATTTTTTCAATTTTTAATGCAACATCCAGCTCATGTCTGGATAGAGAGTCAATCTCAACAAAAGTTTTAAATCTTTGAGCAAGTCTTTGTGAATTAATCATTTACTGTTCCTTATGTTCAAATATCTTGTCCTAAAAGCATCTTGACAAACCAAAGGAATAATATATACTAAATTTTTTTAAATTTTTCTATATTTAATTGTAAAGGAAGTGCGCGGCTTACTGGTGAGGCCCTCGGACTTCAAATCCGATGTGGGGCGCTAGAACCGTCCCGGGTGGGTTCGATTCCCATGCACTTCCGCCAATTACAACCCATTGTAGTGACTATTTTTGCTTTTTTGGGTCTTTTTTCTGGAACATCCATTTTCACAATTTTTGTCCAGCTTATAAATTGTTTTAGGATAGAACAGTATTGCTGCCCTGTCACGATTTACTTTTAAGAAAAAAAAAGATACATTCAGAGTTAATTGTAACAGGTGTTAAGGAGATTTATAGCTTTTGATTAAAAATTTTTTCAGGAATAAACTTGGTATTGTAATTGGTGGTTCCGGCCTGGTGGGTGGCGGCACCATTAATTTTTTTGAAAAGAAGTGGGGATGCAGGATTCTGGCGCCAAACAGTAAGAAATTGAGCCTTAGAAATGCTGATGATATCCAGGCTTTTTTTGAGCAATATCATCCTGATTTTATTATTAATGCTGCTATTGCAGCTATAGACAGTGATCCAAAAGTAACCTTTGAAATTAACTATCTTGGCAATATAAATCTGGCAAAGGTTGCGATGATTTTTAACATCCCCTATGTTTTTTTTAGTTCTGCTGCAGTGTTACCTGACGGCAATAACCTAAGTGAAGAGACCCTGTTGCCGTTAAGTGCCGGTCTAAGCAACTATGTCAAATCAAAGGTGATGAGCGAATTAACCCTGCAGCATCTGCACAAGACTGAAGGACTTGACTACACAATAATCCGGCTTGCCATAGCTTACGGCAAGTATGACCATAAAATTCAGGGGTTCCATCGTCTTCTTTTTTCAATTGCAGATGAGGCCATGCCCATGCTCTTTACCGGAAAAAATATTTGTCATTCCTACAGTAACACCAAGAAAACTCAATATTTTCTTCGACATGTGCTTGAAAACAGAGATGAATTTTCCGGCCAGACGTATCATTTTGTTGATCAGGAATCTGTGAACCTGTCCAAACTTATATTAACCATTCGCTCTTTTTTGGGGTTACAAACCCCTAGAGAGTTTTATATTCCTTTTCCTGCGGCACGTTTTGGCATTGGGGTCCTGGAAAAAATCATTAAAGTTCTGCATAGATTTGGTATTGAAGCACGTATGCCACCGGAATTGATGTTCATGGAAAATTTATATAAAACCCAGACTCTTTCGTCAGCTAAACTACAAGGATCGAGCTTTGTGGATCCGGCTCCAGATGAAACCGTTTTCAGCCGGTTGCCGGAGATTATTGAATACTACTTGACGCGTTGGCAGCAGTTCAACCTGATATCATTGGATGATGAATTCTTTGATCCACAAAAAATTGCTGAGGATTTTCTAAACTCACCAAAAACACTTCTTGATGAAATTCATCAACAAAAACGTCAGCCATTCCGAGAATTTAAGTTGCGACAAGATATAAAGCGGGAAAATGATATTTCATCGTTGCCTTATTAATTGTTTTACTTTCCACATTTAGATTAGTTTTGATCTATAATAACTTGCCCCCTGGATGTAAAGGAAATACCTTGCTGGGACTGGGTTCCAATCATGATAGATTCTATGATCGGTGGGTTTGATATTTTCTTTGATGTCCATTTAACAATAAAACTGGCACCTGATCCGCCAGCCTTTTTTTTTAGAGGGATAACAATCCGGTTCGATGCAAAAGGCGTTAATATAACAGGT
This sequence comes from uncultured Desulfobacula sp., assembly GCA_964196205.1. GTDB lineage: Bacteria > Desulfobacterota > Desulfobacteria > Desulfobacterales > Desulfobacteraceae > Desulfobacula. Next base: position 2,176 of record CAXMTQ010000046.1, on the reverse strand, counting down.
TCATTTATGAAATGTTTTAATAATTTACCCTGGGATTCATAATAATCTACCTCAGTGATGGTAATCTGGTTGGAGGGATCAATATTTCTGATGCTCAAGGTTATAGTTAAAAAATAAGGGGCTCCCTTATGCCCGATATTAATATGAGAATATGCTGCAACATAAACTGTCTGGCCTTTTGACAGTTTAGGATTATCAGCTGCCTGAACCTGAGAAACCATAAATACTGCAAAGACTGCCAGGAAAATGACAGCATATATTTTTTTCATAAATTCCTCTTTTATCGCGAACCAATTAATAATAATGTTACGGGACAATGAAAAAATCCAGTATAAATAAATCTTGAAATTACAATATGATACTTTCCCATAGCCTGTCAATTAAGAAAATTTTATAAAAGATTTTTTTAAAATGTGCAGTCAATTTTTTTTGGGGTTGACTTATATTGCATATTGCATAAAGTTACACTGGAAATATCAAAATACTTGGAACAGATACAAAAATACCAAACCAGGAGGGTCAATTGGATATATTACTAATTACCACAGCCTTTATATTTGGATTCACAGTTAAGCAGCTCGGTTTCCCTCCACTTGTTGGATTTCTGGCCGCTGGATTTGCCCTCAATATATTTGGCGTGGAAACCACAGAAACTTTACAAAAATTATCTGATATTGGTATTACGCTGCTGCTTTTCAGCATTGGCCTTAAAGTAAAATTAAAAAAATTGTTTGCACCACAGATCCTGGGAACAACATCCTTACACATGATCATTACAGTATTTGTACTTGGTTCGGTGATTTATGGCCTCAGTCTGACTGGACTCTCTTTTTTTAAAACACTTAATTTAAATACCTCATTGCTCATTGCCTTTGCACTTAGTTTTTCAAGTACTGTCTTTGCAGTTAAAATTTTAGAAGAAAAGGGAGAAATATCCTCAAAGCATGGTGGTATTGCCATTGGAATACTGGTCATGCAGGATCTTTTTGCTGTGATTTTTATTACGCTGACAAGTGGTAAAATCCCCTCTATTCTTGCCATGGGACTTGTTGCCCTGTTTTTTTTACGTAAACCGCTTACTGTATTGATGGATCGAAGCGGGCATGGAGAACTTCTTGTTCTGCTTGCCTGTATCCTGCCCATCGCAGGTGCAGGTATCTTTGAATATGTAGGGCTTAAACCTGACCTTGGAGCCCTTATCCTTGGCATACTTCTGGCTGGATACCCAAAGAGTGATGAAATGGCAAAGGCTATGTTTGGTTTCAAGGATATGTTTCTTGTAGGCTTTTTTTTAACCATTGGCATGGCAGAACTCCCCAACATTGAAATGCTTGGGACAGCAATTCTTCTGGTGTGTTTTGTACCGCTTAAATCAGTATTGTTTTTTACATTACTTACCCGGTTTTCCCTGCGGGCACGTACTGCATTACAGGCATCCATGAATCTTGCAAATTACAGTGAATTTGGTCTGATTGTTGGCGCCATTTGTGTCAGCCAGGGATTGATTGGAAGTGAATGGCTGGTTATCATAGCTGTTGCGTTGTCAATATCCATGATTGTTGCTTCACCTGTTGCCAGTCAGACAAACCGTATCTATTCCCGATGGAATTCTTTTTTTAAAAATTTTGAAACAAATACTCGTTTACCCGGAGATGATATAGTAGATATTGGTGATGCGACTATTGCTGTATTTGGCATGGGGCGTGTGGGAACAGGTGTTTATGATAATTTACGAAAGCGTATCGACAAAAGGGTCATCGGGCTTGATTCCAATGAAGAAAATGTTCAGTACCATATAAAAAAAGGTCGAATGGTTACCCATGGTGATGCAGCTGATTATGATTTCTGGCAACGTGGAACCACCTCTCCACAGCAGATTAATCTTGTGTTTTTGACCATGTCACAAGCAGCCAATATTATTTCGGCACAAAGTATTTCAGGACTTCCCCATAGTCCAACACTTGCTGCGACTGTCCGGTATAATGATGAAATAGAACCGTTAAAGGAAGCCGGTGTAGATCTTGTATTTGATATTTTTGATGAAGTGGGAACAGGGTTTTCAAATCACGTTTGTGAAGTGGTTGAAAAGAAGAATCAATATGCAGAATGAGAATTAAAAAAATTATAAGTGTCAGCCGAAGAACAGATATCCCAGCATTTTACAGCGAGTGGTTTT
>CAXMTQ010000045.1:0-13191 GCA_964196205.1 uncultured Desulfobacula sp. | reverse complement strand
AAAATTTAAAGCTGTGCTGATTTCAATATAAGATGCCCCCTGTTTGACACCAAAACTTCCGGCAAGGACAATAATAAGATCTTCAGGTTTGATCAATTTTCTATCTAAAAGTTTGATTATAGAAGGCTTCAAAGATGCAGTTTTTGTAATATCAAGAGGAATATAGTCTGCAAAAACACCAAAAGACAAAGATAATTGCCTCATCACCTGTTTATCATAGACCTGTGCATAGATCGGATTATCACATCTGTAGGCTGCAAGAGCCCTAATAGACTTCCCTGTAAGAGAATCTGCAACAATACCCTTTGCTTCCAGTCTTAAGGAAGCTTTAACAGCAGCCTTGGCAAGATAAGCAGTAATTTTGTCATCACTGGAATAAGGAGCATTTATAAAACTGCTCCTTTTCTTCTCTACTTCCTCTGCAATATTTGCCATGGTCCTGACTGCCACCTCAGGATATTTTCCATTTGCAGTCTCTCCTGAAAGCATCAGTGCATCTGTATGGTCCAGACATGCATTGGCAACATCTGACACCTCGGCTCTAGTGGGTCTGGGTGATCCAATCATGGAATGCAGCATCTGGGTGGCAACAATTACAGGTTTTCTTTTTTCAATACATATTTTAACGATCTGTTTTTGAATCAAAGGAATCTGTTCCGTTGGAATTTCAACTGCCAGATCACCTCTTGCAACCATAATTCCATAGGCATGATCAAGAATTTCAACTATATTTTCAACCCCTTGTGAGTTCTCTATTTTTGCAATAATTTTAATAGGAGATTTTTTTGTATCTAAAATCTTTTGGACGGCTAATACATCATCTTTGTTTCTTACAAAAGAATGGGCAATAAAATCAAGATCATTGGCAGCAGCAAATTTTATGAAACCAATATCCTTTTCACTTAAGGCAGGAAGCTTAACATGGACAGATGGGATATTGATACTTTTTCTGGCATTAATAAGCCCATCATTTTCCACATGGCATATTAAATACTCATCATCTTTTTCCATTACAGCGAGTGCTATGTAACCGTCATCAATCAATATTGAACTTCCCATGGGAACATCTCTGACAAAATGTTCATGAGAGACGCAGACCACATCACCCTGAGATCTTTCACCCGGTGCACCTTTCATTCGAATGATATCGCCATATTTTACCACCAGGGGTTCATCATTATCACAAGTTCTGATTTCTGGGCCTTTGGTATCTAAGAGAATCCCTATCTTTTTAGATACCTGTCTTGTATTTTTAATAATCTGCATGGCATCATCATGGGTCATATGGGCGGTATTAAGCCTGACAACATTTATACCCGCCCAGTAAAGCCCTTTGATAAAGTCAGGAGAACAATTTAAATTAGAAATGGTTGCAACTATCTTAGTCTTTCTGAGCATAAATAAATCCTCCTTTACTGCATATGTTGATGATAAAATTTTCAATGGTTGTTTTTGCATCAAAAGATGATGACTTCAGTTTGTAATCCACATCGCTTAAAAAAATTAATGCGTGATTCAACTCTTTTTGTGAAAAATTTTCTGATTTTTGGAATGTCTGGAATACAGGATATGCATTCTTAGGATTTGGAGCAAGCAAAAGTTCATTTTGTTTGGATTTTTTTTTAGAATCATGATTTAAAAAAGATTCATTTAGTTCTTTGATATCTGTTTTAGTCTTTTTATCATATTCAACGACTTTTGGAAGAATGGATTGTTTAAAGGCATTAAAACCCATTTTTTTAATGCCAAGAATTTTACTGCGGCTGATTTGCTTTGCGCAACATTTAACCAATATCAGTTTTCTTATCTGGTTTTCCAAAGATCTTAAAAGCTGTAAAATATGAAAGCCTTTATTAAGAAGGGAATTAAAATAAAAAAGTGTTTTTTCTGTATCTTTTTCCATTAAAGCATTGGTCAGATTGAAAATCGGATCTGTTTTATCACGGCTTATTACTTTACTTACATCTGCATTCGTTATAATTGGATTTTTGCCGGCATAAACAATAAGTTTTTCCAGGTTTCTGGAAAATAGTTCAAGATCAAATCCTGTTAAGTCAACAAGAGAAGTAAAAGCCCTGGGTTCCAGATTTTTTTCTGCCCTTGAGAGAACCTGACGGGCAATGGTTTGTAATACTGCTTTCTGCTCGTCAATATCAGCTTTTCTTGAACCTGAGGCAATCTGGCAGTCAATAATTAAGGCTTTATTTTTTATCTCTTTAAATATTTTTTTTCTTTTATCAACAAGATTTGCTGTGAGAATCAGATAGTGGTTTTCAGGAATGCCTTTTTCAATAAAGTCCATGAAATGATCAAGTTCTGACTGTGAGAAAACAATTTCATTGGTTTTTGTTTTTGATTGAAAAAGAGGAATTTTTTTTACTAATATAACTTTTCGTGACAGGGAAAAAGAGAAGGTGGATACCTGTTCTATGATTTCACCCATTGTAACAGAACCGCCTTCAAGGGTTTCCAGGGCAAATTTATCATGGTTACTGCCGAGAAGAAACAAAGCAATGCTGTCAAGAGCCTGTTTTAGCAGATATTGTTCCCCATGAATAAAAATAAGGTTAGGAAAAGCTTTGCTATCGGCTGAACTTAAAAAATGCTCCAGGTTATTATGTTTAATGATTTGATTTTGAGCCATGGGTAGATCTTGAAAATTTAATTAAGATAACAAAGGCAATTAAAGAGACCATAAATCCTATACCCTGAGACATGGAGATAAAATCAAAGATAAAATCCCCTCTAAAGTCTCCCCGGAAAAATTCAATAATGGACCGGAAGAGTGAATAGAGTATGATATAAATTAAAAACACCATACCATCAAATTTTTTGCGCTTTTGCAGCCATAAAAGAATAAAAAAGATTATCAGATTTGATATCATTGAATAGATCTGGGTGGGGTGCAAAAAAATATTGAGGGGAGCAAGACTGTTAGAATCGGTAAATTTAATGGCAATGGGCAGATCACAAACCTTTCCATAGCAGCATCCTGCAAAGAGGCACCCTATCCTTCCAACGGCATGACCTAGTGCAATACCAGGTGCAATAATATCGGCAGTTAGGAAGATTTTAAGATTTTTTTTCTTGAAATAGATAGCACAGGCTGTAACGGCTGCAATAAATCCGCCAAAAAAGACAAGCCCCCCGTTCCATATATGAAAAACAGACAAAAGGTTATCTTTATATGAATTAAAATTAATTATAACATATAAAAGTCTTGCTCCTACAAGGGCGGATATAAGAATTACAAAAAAGATATCTGTGATGATTTCTGCAGATATGCCATGGGGCTTTGCATTGATTTTTGAAACCTGCATGGCAGTTAAAAATCCGATAGCCATAAAAAGCCCATAGGTGTAAAGATTAAAACTGCCTATATTAATAAGTATTGGATGCATAAAATATAATGTTAAAAATCCGGGATTTTCTTAAATATAATATGGTAAATTAAAATTCCCATGCCAATGGTTATGGCACTGTCTGCCATATTAAATGCCGGCCAGTGGTAAGTTCCCATATAAAAATCAAGAAAGTCCACAACTTTTCCATATATAAACCTGTCAATTAGATTTCCAACTGCACCGCCAAATATGAGTGCAAGCCCAATTGATAAAAAAATAAAATTTTCTGCGCATTTTTTATAAAACCACAAAATCAACAAAGCAACAATTGAAGAAACAAACAGAAAAATAAATTTTCTTACTCCGGGAGAGCTTGAGGCAAAAAAACCAAAGGCTCCGCCAGGGTTTAAAATATGGGTGATACTAAAAAAATTTTTAATCACAATAATATTATCATACAAAGCAATATTTATTTTGATAATATATTTGGTCAATTGATCAGCAAATATAATAGATCCGCTGATTAAAATTAATCTTGCCCAGATATTTTGGCCCATCAGGTTCAATTTACAATATCTTTTTTAAAGCTTTACTGCATCTTTCACATGCTGTGGGATGATCATTGTCACTGCCTATTGTTTCATCAAAACGCCAGCATCTTTCACATTTTACGCCTGCGGCTTTATGCACCATGATGGCAAGACCTTTCATCTCTTTTCCCTGATATGCTGCATCATCTATGGTATCCACAAGCACAGCTTTTGATACTATGAAAATATCATTAAGGTTTTTCACTGAATTTTCCAATAATACCTTCAGATCATTATCCAGCAGTTTTATTTCAAGGAAGGCATCAAGGGGATGTCCGATTAATTTGTTTTTTCTTGCTTCTTCAAGAGCCTTGGTAACTTCAGCTCTTAAGCTTCTGATACTTTCCCAGTTTTGAGCAAGGTCATCATCTTTCCATTGATCATCAAGTTCAACCATGGGTTCAAGATGGATACTCTCTTTTTTATCATTGCCATATGGCATGTGCTGATAAATTTCATCTGCTGTAAAAGGCAGTATAGGAGCCATGATTTTTACAATGCTGTTTAGAATAATATACATTACACTCTGGGCATCACGGCGTAATGGATCATCTTCAGGAGAGGTATAGAGTCTGTCTTTTATAATATCGAGATAAAAAGAGGAGAGGTCAACGGTGCAGAAGTTATGAAGAGTATGATAAATTTTATGAAACTCATATTTCTCATAGGAATCAAGGGATCGTTTGACAACATAATGAAGCCTGTGCAGGATAAACCTGTCAAGCTCAGACATATTTTTAACATCTCTTAAATCCTTTGTGACATCAAAATTATTAAAATTACCCAGCATGAACCTGCATGTATTTCTTATACGGCGGTATGCATCTGACAGCTGTTTTATAATATTGTTGGACATGGAGACATCACCAGTATAATCTGCCGAAGCCACCCAAAGCCTTAACACATCAGCTCCATATTGTTTTATAACTGTATCAGGAGCCACAACATTGCCCACAGACTTGGACATTTTATGACCTTTTTCATCCACAACAAAACCATGGGTGAGAACAGATTTGTAGGGAGCTTTGCCAGTTCTTCCAACAGAGGTCAGCAAAGAGGAGTGAAACCAGCCCCTGTGTTGATCACTTCCCTCAAGATACATGTCAGCAGGTCTGTATAGATTGTCTCTCTCCTTGAGAACTGCAGCATGACTTACTCCTGAATCAAACCACACATCAAGGATATTATTGTCTTTCTCAAAATTCTTTGATCCGCACTTTTCACACTCTGCATTTTCAGGCATTAAGAATTTTGCATCTTTTTCAAACCAGATATCAGAGGAGTGCTCTTTAAATAATCCATGAATTTTATCCACAGATTCCCTTGTTACATAAACTTTGGAACACTCTTTGCAATGAAATACAGGGATTGGCACACCCCAGGAGCGCTGCCTTGAAAGACACCAGTCAGGCCTGTTTTCAATCATTGAATAGATTCTCTCCTGGCCCCACGACGGAATCCACTTAACACTTTTAATTTCATCAAGGGTTTTTTGTCGAAGAGCAAGTTTATCCATTGAGATAAACCATTGTGGTGTTGCCCTGAAAATTACAGGTTTTTTGCATCTCCAGCAATGCGGGTAGGAGTGAGATATATTTTCATTTTTAAGCAGTAAATTCAGGTCATTTAATTTTTCATTAATCAAGGCATTTGCTTTAAAAATAAATTGACCGCCAAAATATTCAACCTCTTTTGTAAACACACCATTGTCTGCAACAGGTGAATAACACTCAAGGCCATATTTTTTTCCAACAATATGATCGTCTGAACCATGCCCGGGAGCTGTGTGAACACAACCGGTGCCAGCTTCACGGGTTACATGGTTGCCAAGAATAATCAAAGAATCCCTGTCATAAATCGGATGTTTACACTTTTTATTTTCAAGCTGTGTGGAAGTAAATTCTTTTATAATTGAGTAATTTTCAATGCCAAACTCTTTCATAACCTGCTCAGTTAAATCCTTTGCAAGAATTAAAACTCCCTGGTTATCAGTTCTAACTGCATTGTAAATAAAATCAGGATGAAGGCATATTCCAAGATTGGCAGGGATTGTCCAGGGAGTTGTGGTCCATATTACAACAAAGATTTTATCATCAATATCACCCAGGACATCTGAAAAATCATCCTTTACAGGAAATTTGACATAAATAGAGGGAGAAGTGTGGTCATGGTATTCAATTTCTGCCTCTGCAAGTGCTGTTTTACAGCTGCAGCACCAGTGAATTGGTTTTTTCCCCAGAAACATATCTCCTGCCAGTGCAAATTCTCCACACTCCCTGGCTATTATGGCCTCATAGGGATAATTCATAGTTAAATAAGGTCTGTCCCACTCGCCTGTTACGCCAAACCGTTTAAACTCTTTACTTTGAATATCAACAAATTTTGCAGCATAGGAGCGGCACTCTTTTCTCACTTCAACACTTGTCATCTCCCTTTTCTTTTTGCCAAGTTTTTTATCCACATTATGTTCAATGGGCAGACCGTGACAATCCCAGCCTGGAATATACGGCGCATTAAATCCTGCCATCTGCTTGGATCTGACAATTATATCTTTTAAAATTTTATTAATAGCGTGCCCCATGTGCAGATAACCATTTGCATAGGGAGGGCCGTCATGGAGTATAAAACCCGGCCTGTCTTTTGATTGTTCTCTTAATTGTTCGTAAATTTTCTTTTCTTCCCACTCTTTTAACAGTTTGGGTTCCTTTTGTGGTAGATTAGCCCTCATTTCAAAATTTGTTGCGGGCAGGTTCAAGGTTTTTTTATAATCCATATTTAATTTCCCGATCCTTGGATGTTCTATTTATATTTTTATCAATATTTAAACTTCTGTTTTTAAAGTTAAACAGTCAAAAAGTCAAGAATTAACAAGCTTTTGGATATTTATTTCTCATATACTCTTAATGTTATATTTCTTGATACTCCTGGATATTTGCCACAGGTCGCAATTTATTAAATTCTTTTTTTAATTTGCATTGGACAGATTAGCAATTATATTCAATTAAAGGTTTGATGATGAAGTAAAAAACCATTGGAATAGGCATTGGCAGTACAACAATTAACTTAGTGACGTTTATAGCATTCATGAAGGCTTGAAAATATTGAAGTGGGATAGAACTAAAAAAAAATGTGGGTTTCACAAAGCAGCACAGCAGGGGAAAGATGAGCCCATGTTTAAACTTTGCAAAAATTGCGGCCAAAAATGGGCAACAAGAGAAGATTTTTTAAATGATACTGATATTATTCTCGTGGGATATCAGGCTCATTTTGAAGAGCTTACATTGGGGCTTTTTTTGTTCAACCACATATGCAAAACTACCTTGAGCCTGCCAGCCGAAGAATTTACAGACCTTTATGACGGCCCTGTTTTCAGTGAATGGAAAACAGGCAAAGAGGAGTGTCCGGGACACTGTCTGAAATCAAGTTCATTAGATCCATGTGTTACAAAGTGCGAAGGTGCTTACATCAGAGAGACCATGCAGATTATCAAATCCCGCCAGACTGTTACATAACAGTAGAATTCTCATTTTGCTGAGATAATGTAATAATATATCGGTCAGATTTTTCAAAAGGCAGCATATAATGATCTGCAGTAACATCAAACTTTTCTAAAAGTTCAGGAGTAATCTCTTTTTTTGCCTGTTTCCCTTTCATGGCATAAATTGTGCCCTCTTTATTTAGAAATGGAGAGGCAAGTTCAACAAAATTTGAAAGTTCAGTAAAAGCTCGTGATATTACAGCATCAAACCCGGCTATATATAAATCTTTATCATGCAGGTCTTGAGCTCTTGAATGGATGGCATCTATCCCTTGTAGGCCAAGCAGACGTATTATATGTTTTAAAAAGTTAATTTTTTTTCGAGAAGAGTCTATTAAAACAACATTCAGTAAAGGGTTCATGATTTTAAGAGGAATTCCTGGGAACCCTCCTCCCGAACCAAGATCAATAATAGAGTTTTTATTTTTAATAAAAGATGTTGCAGCAAGGGAATCAATAAAATGTTTTTCTGCAATTTTTAAAGGTTGTTTAATGGCTGTGAGATTTATTTTTTTATTCCATTTCATCAGCTCTTTTGCATGAATAGTCATTAATTGCACCTGGTCATCAGAAATTTTGATTTTCAGAGCTTTTAATCCGTTTTGTAAATGATATTGAAATTTAATCAATAGTTTTTGCTTGACAAATTGAAAGGTTAAAGATAAAGTAACTGTTTTTATTAGTTTTAAGTTAAAACTTAAGTCGGAATTACAATAACAAAATCACAATAATTTAACAATATAAAAAAACAGGGTTAAAGCCTTTGTCAATAATTGTGTTTAAACAGATTGTTCTAAACAATGGCAAATTTATGTTCACCTTGATATTCAAAGGAATTATTTGAAAAATGATCAGAGATTTAGAAAGAGTAAGAAATATTGGAATCAGTGCTCATATTGATTCTGGAAAAACCACATTGACTGAAAGAATCCTTTTTTACACTGACAAAATCCATCAAATCAATGAGGTTAGAGGCAAAGACGGTACTGGTGCCATCATGGATTCCATGGAACTTGAAAAAGAGAGAGGCATTACCATTGCATCGGCTGCAACCTATTGTGAATGGAACAGACACAATATTAATATTATTGATACTCCAGGACATGTTGACTTTACAGTTGAAGTTGAACGCTCTTTACGGGTTTTAGATGGAGTTGTATTGATTCTTTGTGCTGTATCAGGTGTTCAGTCCCAGTCCATTACTGTTGACCAGCAGATGAAACGATATAAAGTTCCATGTATGGCTTTTGTAAACAAGTGTGACAGATCAGGAGCTGATCCAATAAGGGTAAGCCGGCAGCTTAAAAATAAACTTGGACATAATTCTGTTATGATGCAGCTTCCCATTGGTCTTGAAGATAAACATGAAGGTATTATAGATCTTGTTTCCATGAAAGCCTTGTATTTTGAGGGTGATAATGGTGAAAACGTTGTTGAGAAAGAAATACCTGCTGATTTGCTTGATGATGCACAAATGGCAAGAGAAGAGATGATTGATGAAGTCTCACTTTTCTCCGAAGAGCTTACCGATGCGATTCTCGAAGAGAAAGAGATAGGTGAAGATCTTATCATGCAGGCTGTCAGGACAGGCACCATAAAAAGAGAGATGACTCCTGTTTTTCTTGGTTCTGCTTATAAAAATAAAGCTGTTCAGCCTCTTCTCAATGCAGTAATAAGCTATCTGCCTTCCCCTCTTGATATTGAGAATGAAGCAATTGATCTTGATAATAATGAAGAGACAGTAATCCTTGAAAGCAGCTTTGACAAACCTACTGTGGCACTCGCCTTTAAGCTTGAAGACGGCCAGTATGGACAGTTGACTTATATCAGGGTTTATCAAGGGTGTATTAACAAGGGCGACACCCTGATTAACTCAAGGGATGGGAGAAAAATCAAGGCAGGACGTCTAATAAGGATGCACTCTGCCCAGATGGAAGAGGTGGATGCAATTCCCGCAGGCCATACTGGCGCAATGTTTGGAATTGACTGTGCATCTGGTGATACATTTGTATCTTCGAAGATTAACTACACAATGCTTGCCATGCATGTCATGGAACCTGTTATTTCGCTATCCATTATACCAAAGGATAACAAATCTCAAATCAATATGTCCAAAGCTTTAAACAGGTTTACAAAGGAAGATCCCACATTTAAAACCTATGTTGACCATGAAACCGGTGATACTATCATCCAGGGCATGGGCGAGCTTCACCTTGAAGTTTATGTTGAAAGGATGAAAAGGGAATACCAGGCTGAAGTTGATACCGGCCAGCCAAGAGTTGCCTACAGAGAAACCATAACAAAAAAAGCTGTCTTTAATTATACCCATAAAAAACAGACAGGTGGTGCAGGACAATTTGGCCGTATAGCCGGATTTATAGAACCCTGTGATGATGAGTTTGAATTTGTAAATAAAATCACAGGAGGCAGAATTCCAACCAATTATATTCCAGCCTGTGAAAAGGGTTTTAAAGCCTGCATGGATAAAGGACCAAAACTTGAGTTTCCTGTAACCGGCCTCAGGATTATAATTGATGATGGAGCATTCCATGCTGTTGACTCCTCTGAAATGGCATTCAAGGCTGCTGCAAGAGGAGCCTTTCTTGAAGGTTATTCCAAGGCAAAACCCGTTATAAAAGAGCCTATTATGAAGGTTGTAATTGAAACTCCAAATGAATTTCAAGGCGCCTGCATGGGTCTTATTAACCAGAGACGTGGTATTATTCAGGGATCCCAGGAAGAGGGAGTAATGTCTGTTATTGAATCTGAAGTACCATTGTCTGATATGTTTGGCTTTTCAACAGTGCTTCGATCTGGTACACAGGGTAAGGCACAGTTTACAATGGAATTTTCAAATTATAAGAAGGTACCAGTATCTATTGCAGAAGAGATTGCCAGAAAAAAACAGGAAGAGAAACAAAATAGTTAACAAAATATAGAAGAAGAGAGGAAACATGCTAAAAAAAGATCTTATTCTAAAAAGTCCGGTTTCTCAAACCATTGGGTTTGAAAGCATTTTGGACGGTAAGTTCGGAGCAGTTCTTTCAAGGGCAGGAGTGGGAAAGACAAGCTTTTTAGTGCAGATTGCACTTACACAGCTTTTAAACGATAATAAAATACTCCATATAAGCCTTGATGACCATATGAAAAAAATAAACCTGAGATACTCAGATGGATATAAAAATCTTGTCAACTATATTGGATACGTTGATCCTCAAAAAGCTGTCAGGCTCTGGGATGATGTCAAATCCAATGAAGTTGGAATAAGTTACAATGAAACCACTTTTGATATTGAAAAAATCCGTGATTATCTTAAAAGTTTTAAAAAATTAGATCTTGCATTACCAACCATCATGATTATTGACGGGTTGAATTTTGATAAAGATGTTACAAAGATATTTGAAAAACTTGAAAAACTCAACCAGGAATTTTCTATCTTTACCTGGGTTTCCATGAAAAGCCATAGAGATGAAGAGCTTAGTGAAGATGGATTTCCCGTCCAGCTTGAAACCTATAAAGATAGATTTGACAAGGCAATTTTTTTACAGCCTGTTAAAAATAAAATAGAAGCTATCATTTTAAAAGACGGGGATAAAACAGATCAGACATATAAGCTTGATCCATCCACTATGATGATTCTTGACGAATAGATACTGTTTGAATAGCTCGTAGAGGAGCAAAGTTCCTCTACGAGCCATTCAAATACAGATTTTGTTCAACTCTCATTCCCCACAGCTTGTCGGACAGTTGGCCCTGGAGCAAAACGCTAACAAAACTGACGAATAAAATTTTCAATAGATTTATAAACCCTGTCCACCCCCTGCCCTGTCATGATTCCATGGCATTCATAATCAAAAATATAATACTCTTTCATATCACTGCCAAGACGATTAAAGAGATTAAGTGTTCCTGCAGGATCAACCACTGGATCTTTTCTTGATTGAACAACAAGGGTGGGCGTATCTATTTTTTTTAATTTTGGTTCAATGTGTTCCATGAGTTTTTCAAGCTCATGAATACCTGCAATGGGATTTCTTGCATAATTTATATGGGGATTTTCAGGATGATTTTCAATAAATTCTCTGGCAATTGATCCAAGATGAATTTTTTTTATCAAATTGTTCCATGCATCAATGGCAGGAACAAAATAAGATCCGAGATCTTTCAGTCTCATGGGGGGTGCAACAGCAAAAACAGCGCTGATATCATCCACTCTTGTAGATAACTCAAGTGCAAGGCCTGCACCGGTTGAAAATCCGCCCACAATGATTTTTTCGCAAGAATGCCTTAAAATCACAAAACCCTCTTCAACAGATTCTATCCATTGCTCAAATTTTGTATCAGCAAGATCTTCCGGAGCTGTGCCGTGACCTTTGAGCCTTGGAACATAAACTGTAAAAGATTTTTTATGCAGGTATTGTGCAAAGGCTTTCATCTCCTGGGGAGCTGCCATATAACCGTGGATTAATAAAATACCGGTTGATTTTTTATTTTGTTTTAAAAACAGTGGCATTCCAACCCTTTTTTTCTTTGATTCTCCTTGAATATAGTTATCACTGTAATCTTTTGTAAAATCAATCTGGATTTTTTCTAAAATTTTGTCTATTACATCCTGTTTAATCTCTTCAAAGGGTTTTTGCGCAACTTTTTTCAAATAATTTTCAACCTCTTTTAAAGGCTCTACCTCATTGGTCATTACAAGAACAGGATTATCCACTCTAATGGTATGAAAATCAGATTTTGTAATAAATCTGGTTTGATCCTTAAATATTTTGTTATCTTTGATTTCAATAACATTGGTATTTTGAGCAATGGTGAAAAAATCTTCAAACCTTTTAAAATCATCATGGGTTAAAAGGTGAATCTGGTTTGCCAAAAAATTATTAGAGACAAAATATTTTTTATTGGAGACAAGCCAGGAAATTGCAAAATATACCTTGCACTTGAATTCATAAATATCAATTCCATCTTTTCGATAGGGAAAATGTTTCAGGACACATGCCATTATATGATCATAATTAAGGCATGTCATGGCATACACAGCTGACATATATTTTTTCATGATAGTAATGGCGGATGCTTTTATAATCTGTTTTGAGCAGAGATCATTGTCAAATTTGATTTTACGCCTTACTGTCAGCATACTTTCAATATAGGAGTCATTTAGATATGGATGGATTGTAACAGGCTTGCCGAACCTGATATTTATATCAACATTTGAAAACAGTTTACTGCCTTCTGTCAATAATTCATCCATCATCCTTTTAGAAGGGTTTTTCATTATAGTACCTGCAATTTTGCTTAAGATATTTTCCTTTGAATTTGCAGGGTAGTAGGTAATATTTATAGGAACTATATAAGTGTTCTGCTCTAAAACTTCATCAATATTTTTTATGTCAAATTCTTTGATAAGTCTTTCAAATTCAGGCGGTTCCAGTTTTTTCATTCTTTTTAAACGTTCACGATAAAATTCACAGCGAAGAGCAAGAATTGCTGCGCCTGTATGAGGTTTAGATACTACCTTGTCATCTCTTAATATAAAATTATCATTTTTAATCACTTTCTTGCTTTTAACCATCATGCCTTCAGGAAAAATAATCCAGTAGACTTTGCCTGATAATAGAGTTTTAAGTATTACTTCATCCCTGTGAGGGTCCTCAGTTGATACTGCTCCAAGCTTGCTTAGCAGACCTTGTAATATTGGAACACTGAAAAGCTC
>CAXMTQ010000044.1:0-13360 GCA_964196205.1 uncultured Desulfobacula sp. | reverse complement strand
TATTGCTCCAAGACAATAAAATCATGAATATTTATCAGTGGTTTACAAGCAAATGTGGAAAACGATTCAAAGCAATTAGCCAATCCAGCGGGCTCGCCTTTGACATATGCAATGAGACTGAATGCATAAGAAAGTTGAGATAATTCTTTAACAATATTTTCTTTTACTGCTTTGTCTAACGGTTTACCCAGACCCATTGGATCAGATGCATAGATATCTAACAGTTCTCTGATTTCTTTTAAGTGCTTGCGGTCCAGATAGTTTGCTTTGATGACTTCTATGTTCATTTATAATTGCCTTTCAAAATTTTAATGACGTGTTCTCTGGATTGAAAAAGTTGTGATTAAAAACAAATGACCTGGCAAATTACTTATGATTCCGCAGAAAAGTATCCAGAGCTTCCAGCAGCACTCCATTCACATTACTATCGTTTTTTTTGGCATATTTTTCAATTCTTTCAATCATCTGACATGGTAATTCAACGGTTAAGCTGTCAGTTGGTTCTAAACATTCATTCTTTATCTCTTCAGTCATCATCATTCCTTATGTCAAAACCCTTAATAAACTTTTTTTTATCTAAATTGTTCAAACAAATCAACTGAGATTTCTTCAATTAGCTCTTTCAACTCAAGTTCAGTCAACCATTTCTCAGGAATAATATCAACCCCATATAAAGCGCCCAGAATATTCCCGGTAATAGAACCGGTTGAATCACTGTCACCAGAATGATTGACCGATAACAGAACTCCTTTTTGAAAATCATCCCTGGCAACTAAAGCACAATAAATACTTATACCCAAAGCTTCTTCTGCTAACCATCCTGCACCAATACTTTCAATCACTTCAGGTTCAGGTGTATGTTTACCAACCATGTCCAATGCTTTATCAATAACTCTTAATGTTTCTTCATAATTTTTATCAGTTTTCAAAATCAAAATAGAATTCTCGATTGCTTCAGTCAAAGAGTTACCTGAAACAATCAAAGAAATCAGAGTAGCAAGAACTCCAGCTGCCAAATATCCAGTAGGATGACCGTGTGTAATAGCCGCAAATTTACAACCAAAATGAAACGCTTTCTCAGCATCATTATAAGCAAGCCCTACTGGTGCCATACGCATAACACCACCACAACCTTTACTGTTATTTATAGGATTATTTACTGTACCCATTTTTCCAGATTTCAAAGAAGTCAAACAGCTGTTACCTGGTGCCCTTAATGAAAAAAGTTCTTTATACCCTGTTAATACTCCATCCACTATTGAACATGTACCGTGATTCTGAATGAGATTATCTTGGAGATTTGTTTCTTGTGTAGATAGCCATCTTAAAAGAGCATGGTAATCAGCAGCAAGAACACCTTTGTCTCCCTGATACTCTTTTCTTACCTTTGATAAAATCAAACCTTCAGCTGTAAATAAAATCATTTGAGTATCATCGGTGATAGCGCCTTGTTGACCATATGCTTCGGCATAGTCGGTCAACCCTTGATGTCCGAAGGTGGATCTAATTTGATTAAGCGACATGAATTCTATTGGTGCTCCTAAAGCATCGCCAATTGCTCCGCCAATTATACAACCTTTAAAATGTTCAATTGTTCGTTTGTTTGTCATTTTTTTAAATTCTTTTGAGGAGTATGCCTTTTCCAGATCTCTTTCTGGTTTGCCTTACATTTTGTCATGATTTTTCCATTTTTCTAATATCTTTAAGGGTTACATCTTGGATATTTGAATCATTATTTGCCTTCAATTTTAAAAAAATAAGATTTGGATTCTCTATGAATTGTTTTAATTTATCTCCACTTATTAATGTTTCTTCCCAGGCTGGAATTGTCCAATGATATACCTTTCTACCTTCTCTTTCAATTTCTTCGAATATTTCAAGATTCTGAATTATAGGGAGTATCTTTTTTTCAAGTTTTTCCCCAAAAGCATTATAATCAATCCAAACAATAATTTCATAATCTGGTAATTTAAAATCAAACATATTATCCCTTTTATTTATTTTGCATCTTTAATTGCTTTAACTGCAACCTTTGCATTGAATTGTTGCTTTTCAAAACATTTCCTGATTTGAGCTCGTTTTTCTTCAGATAGATACATGCAGTGCCTCTCTTTCTCAGGTTATGGCAAATATGGAGCTTAGTATGCTATGAGGTTTATTACACTTGATGGGAGAGATTTCAAGGAATTTTAAACTTTGGTTAAATGAACTATTTTATGATATAGAGAATTTATTAATAAAGGAGAAAACCAATGGCACACAATTGTGATAACTGCAGTTTTAGAGCAAAATATAATAACAATCCAAAATCATTCTTAGGAAGAATCTGGAGATGGCATGCAGGATGGTGCCCTGGATGGAGAAAATATATAACATCTCTTTCAGCTGAAGAACGAATCAAACTGGCAAAAAAATATGATATGGAAAAATATAAATAATTTAATTGCCGTTGAGTAATTTTAAATTTTTTCAGATAAATTCATTGGGATTAAAAAAATGGGACAATATAAAGACAGTGGTATTATTGATCCTCCCCCAATAAACTGGAGACTGAGTTAAGCCACTATTTATATCATATAAAAGTATTCTCGCAGTTTGGCATCAATTATCAGTACAGCTTGCCTATAGTCTCTTCCACTGCTTTTACTATTGTTCCATCTTCGAGCAATTGCTTTACTTTGGCAATATCAGTGGATAAAAGCCTGTCTTCTTTCATGTAATCTACTTTGGTTCTGATAATTTCATAGGCTGCGAGGGTTCCATCCCCGGCTTTTATATTGGTAAAAAGATCAATGGCCTGGGCTGCACACAATAATTCAATGGCAATGACTTCTTCTGTATTTGCCACAATATCGCGACATTTTCTTGCAGCATAGGCTCCCATGGAGACATGATCTTCTTTATTGGCTGAAGTTGGAATGGAATCCACCGAGGCTGGATGGGACAAAACTTTATTTTCAGAAACAAGCGATGCGGCTACATACTGTGCAATCATGAATCCGGAATTTAATCCCCCATTTTCTATAAGAAATGCAGGCAGTCCTGAAAGTTGCGGATTTACAAGCCTTTCCACCCGTCTTTCCGAAATATTGGCAAGTTCTGCAATGGCAATACTTAAAAAATCACAGGCAAGGGCAAGGGGTTGACCATGGAAATTACCACCTGAAAGAAACTCTTGAGATTCAGGAAAAATAAGAGGATTTTCAGTTGATGAATTCATTTCAATTTTTATCACATTATCAACATAGGCAAAAGTATCCCAGGAAGCTCCGTGAACCTGGGGAGAGCACCTTAAGCTATAGGCATCCTGCACCTTTGAACAATCTTTATGTGAAGAGATAATCTCTGAATTTTCTGTAATTCTGAACATATTGGATGCTGCCTTGATCTGGCCTTTATGGGGTCGTACAGCATGAATCCTCGAGTCAAAGGCGCTTCTTGTACCCATAAGAGTTTCAAGACTCATACTTGCTGCAATGTCTGCATGTTTGCAAAGGTTTAAAGCATCGTAGAGGGCAAGGCATCCATGGGCAATCATGAACTGAGTTCCATTAATAAGGGCAAGTCCTTCACCTGCTTCAAGCACAAGGGGTTTGATTGTTTTTTTTCTTAGAGCCCTGGCTCCACTCATTCTCTGGCCTTCAACAAAGGCTTCTCCCTCACCGATGAGAACAAGGGCAAGATGTGCCATGGGAACAAGATCTCCGCTTGCCCCGACTGACCCTTGTTCAGGCACCACAGGTACAATACCTGCATTTAAAATTTGAGAAAGTTTTTCAATGGTTTCCAGTCTTAACCCGGAATTTCCCCGGCAAAAATCATTTATTCTCAACGCGATCATTGCCCTTACAACATCTTCATCTGCATTTTTCCCCATTCCTGCTGCATGGCTGAACAATATCTTTTTTTGAAGTTTTTTTGTATCACTGCCAGATATGGTTACATTGGACAAGGCTCCAAAACCTGTAGTAACACCGTAAATTCTCTCTCCATCTTTTGCCCATTTATCAACAAGGGTCCTGGATTTGATAATTTTTGGTTCTGATTCACTGGATATTTTAATCCCGGTATTTTTTCTTGCAATACAAATAAGATCGTCAAGCAGAAGATCTTCTCCATTAACAATGATTTTATCTTTCATTTTTGCGACCTCTCATCATTATTTGCCCCTTAGAGCAGAAATTCAATTTCTGGTTTCCAGAATATCTAAAACTTTTTTGCACTGATTTGTACCTTTCAAATTTATATTTTCTGCAAGCTTTACTATACTCTTTTTATACTTTTCATCTTTAACTCCCTGCATATTGATCATGACATTTTTATAGGCACCCCAGATACCTGTTTCCAATGCTCTTGCTCCAACTTCAATATCTGATTTTGATGCGATATTGCCATATTTGGCAACCTGAATCATTGCATCCCAGGCTTTATCAGCAATTTTCATGGTTGATAGAGGAATCTCAATGGCCTTTTTTAAGCCCTGCTGCATCTTTCTCTCTCTAAATTTTCTGGCTTCTAAATTCTCTTTTGGAAGACCAAGGGCTTTGACATAATCTTTAAAAGCATTGGTATCAGCATCAATCATGGGAATAAGGGCATTGGCAGCATCATGAAGAACCGGGATTATTCTGCGCATTTTTTCATCAACATCCTCAAATTTGCGTACTCCCAGAGTAAGCTTTGCAGCCATAGAACCAAGACCTGCACCCATGGCTGCAATAGCAGCTGAGGCAGAACCTCCGCCCGGTGCTGAACTCCTTGACGTTATCTCTTCTATAAATTGCCTGACACTTAAAGAGGCAAGGGGTTCATTTCTCTCTTTGGCAATAATATTTTCAATGATTTTTTCCTTTGGATTAAATTGAGCAACTGAGTTCAGACCGAGACGTTCAATGACAAGCCGTATTTTCTGATCCTCTTCAAGAACAAAAAGGTTCTCTTTTTTAATATAATATTCTGCTGCCATGAGTATGGCATCCAAGGGGATTATGCCCACAATTTCAGAACCTGTAACAGCAATATTGAGTTTTTTTGCCTCTTTTTTCACCTCTTCAAAAAGCACATGCAAAGGAGTTATATTATAATTGTTCAAGTTTACAGTAACCTGGGCAAGATTATAATCATCCACATACCATCCCATACCTTTTACATCTTTTAATTTTCCTGGATCATCTTCTCCCCTGCCCGCCTCTCTAAGATTCAAGGCAATCCTGTGCGCCTGATTTGGAGTGGATAAAAGGTTTACATTGTAAGCAATTAAAAATGATCGTGCACCTGTGACGGTTGCTCCCCATTCAGGAATAAATCGGGCAGGTCCAAAATCCGGCTTCCACTCTTTAGTGCAGATTCTTTTCTTTAAACCTTCGTACTGCCCTTCCCTGATCTGGGGAAGCTTTTTCCTGTAATCAAGACTTGCAGATTCTTCATAAAGATAAATTGGAATATTAAGTTCATCAGCTGCCCTTCTTGCAAACTCCTTGGAAATCTCTACACACTCTTCCATGGTCACATTGGAAACAGGAATAAAAGGACATACATCCATAGCTCCCATGCGGTGGTGTGCACCTTTATGGGTTGTCATATCAATTTTTTCTTTTGCAACCCGCGCTGAATTTAAAGCACCTTCCACGACTGCTTCAGGCGAGCCCACAAAGGTATAGACTGTTCTGTTTGTAGATTTTCCAGGATCAACGTCAAGAAGGCGGCAGCCACTGGTTTGTTCAATAGCGTCTGCAATGGCTTTTATAGTGGTTTTGTTTTTACCTTCACTGAAATTGGGTACACACTCAATTATTTTTTCCATTTTAAAATTTCCTTTACTTAATTTATCATTGCAAATCCATGTCCTGGAGAAAAATTACCAACAAGTTTGTATCTTGAACCCGGTGAAATAATAATACTGTAGGTTGCAACCATATCAAAGGACCATGTACGTCTTTTAAGTGATAAACAGGGCTCTTCTGAATTGGTTTTCAATAGTTTTTGAATTTTGGCATTACAATTTGCAGCCTCAATAATATGTTCAGCTTCTTGAACAGGTGCGACTCTGAGAAGATAATTACTTGGTGTAATCTTTTTATAATCCTGGTCAAGATATTGAGGGGCTACTTTAGGATTGATAAAGCGTTCTGAATACTGGATTGGCACCCCTCTGTCGCTGTGCACAACAATTGAATGAAAAATATTGTCATTGGCTTTAAGATCCATCTTCTGTGCAATTTGAAGGTTTATCTTTTCTTTTCCCAGAAGCAGAATCTGTGAAGAATGCACACCGCCCCACCCTGCAATCTCCGTTGCAATACTTTTAATTTCAAGTAAAGCCGCCTCTGGTTTTGGTTTTGCTACAAAACTGCCAACGCCCTGAACTCTGATAATCCTACCCTCTTCGCTGAGTTCTTTTAAAGCACGGTTTGCTGTCATTCTTGAAACATTAAACGTTTTTGCAAGTTTTGTTTCAGAAAGAATTTTGTCATCGGGTTTTATTTTTCCTGAATCAATATCTTTTACAATACTTTTTTTAATTTTTGCATATAAAGTATATGGTTGATTTAACATATCCACCTATTTCCCGGATTATTTGTTGTTATGGAAAAACCATTTGTGAGTTTGTCTTTTTTCATGGTTTGCGTGTAACCCTGGGTCAATTTTTACCCTTCAAGATATTGTGTGGCAATAATTCATATCAATCACATAACGGTTAAAAAAAACTTGACATCATATCTATACTTGTATAGACAAGTAGTATCTAATTTAAAACCAATTGTCAACCATATCAGGAGGGGAAATTTTGAATAACAAAGAAAAAATATTACAAGAACTTAATATCGGCTGTGGCGTTGCACGCCCTGTCAGGGCACCGAGGGGAACACAACTTCATTGCAAGGGCTGGTATCAGGAAGCAGCGCTGCGTATGCTCTGCAATAATCTTGATCCTGATAACGCGGAAAATCCAGATGAACTTATTGTCTATGGAGGACTTGGCAAGGCAGCGAGAAACTGGGAGTGTTTTGATGCCATTGTAAGAACTCTTCTTGATCTTGAAAATGATGAAACCATGCTTGTGCAGTCAGGAAAACCTGTGGGAGTATTGAAAACCCATGAACATGCTCCAAGAGTCCTTATTGCCAATTCCAATATTGTTCCAAAATGGGCAAACTGGGATTATTTTCATGAACTTGATAAACTCGGTTTAATCATGTACGGCCAGATGACAGCTGGTTCCTGGATTTATATCGGCACCCAGGGAATTCTGCAGGGCACTTATGAAACCTTTGCTGCTCTCGGGCAAAAACATTATAATTCTGATCTTACCGGCAAAATTATTGTAACTGCGGGGCTTGGGGGTATGGGCGGCGCCCAGCCCCTTTCTGCCACCATGGCAAAAGGCATTGCAATCTGTATTGAAATAGACAAATCCCGCATAAAAAAAAGGCTTGAAAAACGATATCTTGATGTTGAAGCATCAAACCTTGATGAGGCAATTTCAATGGCGCAAAACGCTGCAAAAAAAGGCAAAGCAATTTCCATTGGGCTTTGTGCAAATATAGTTGATATCCTGCCGGACATGATTGGAAGAAACTTTATTCCAGATGTTATCACTGACCAGACCAGTGCTCATGATGAACTCAACGGCTATTTTCCCCAGGGGTTATCCTTTGATGAAGCATTAAAACTTAGAAAAACAGATCCGAAAAAATATAAAACCATGGCATTAAACTCAATGGCAGATCATGTAAGAGCAATCCTTGAAATGAAAGAAAAAGGTGCCATTGCCTTTGATTACGGCAATAATCTAAGGGCACAGGCAATGACACAGGGAGTTGAAAATGCCATGGATTACCCCGGTTTTGTTCCAGCCTATATAAGGGAACTTTTCTGCCGGGGTGAAGGCCCTTTCAGATGGGCTGCACTTTCGGGTGATCCTGAAGATATAAAGGTAACAGACCAGGAACTTATCAAACTTTTCCCTGAAAAAACAAAAATGATCCAGTGGCTGAAAATGGCAGGAGAAAAAATTGAGCATATGGGACTTCCCACAAGAATATGCTGGCTTGGATATGGCGAGAGAGAAAAAGCTGGCAAGCTTTTTAATGATCTTGTTAGAGACGGCAGAGTTAAAGCTCCCATTGTTATTGGCAGGGATCATCTGGACTGCGGATCTGTTGCTTCTCCCTACAGGGAAACAGAAGCCATGAAAGACGGGTCTGATGCTGTGGCAGACTGGGCATTATTAAACTGCATGACAAATGTTGCTTCAGGCGCAACTTGGGTTTCCTTCCATGACGGTGGCGGCGTTGGAATTGGATATGCTCTCCATGCAGGCCAGGTCACAGTGGCAGACGGCACAAAAGAAGCTGAAAAAAGGGTTATCACAGTTCTTCAAAATGACCCTGGAACAGGTATTATACGCCATGCAGATGCAGGATATGAAACTGCCATTGATGTTGCTAATACTAAAGGTGTTAAGATTCCCATGATCAATATGTTTACTTAGTGCCCGACCGAAAACCGCTAATTTGCCCAATTACGGCGTTGGTAAAAAATTTTAATCCTCGAAATACTACTTGTATGTCTGTGGTTAAAATTTTTTCCCGCCTTGTACTTGAACAAATTATCAGGTTTTCAGTCAGACACTACTAAAGGGTTGTGAACAATATATGCAAAATTTATTTCCAGAAAAAATTGATACTCTTTTTATAAACTGCAATATTGCAACCATGGCAGACAGTAGTATTTCCATTAATAAAAATGGAGCTCTTGCTGTAACGAGAAAAATTATTTCATGGGTTGGCAAAGAAAAAAACCTGCCTGATAATTTTGAAATCAGATGCAAAAAAATCATTGACTGTAAAAACAGATGGATTCTGCCCGGCTTTGTTGACTGCCACACTCATCTTGTCTATGGAGGATCACGATCCAATGAATTTGAAATGAGACTTAAAGGCACAAGTTATGAAGAAATTTCAAAGCAGGGAGGCGGCATTTTTTCCACGGTTAATGCAAGTCGCAATGCTTCAAAAGAGAGACTGTTTACATCTGCATCAAAACGGGTCAAAACTCTATTAAAACAAGGCATCACAACCCTTGAAATTAAATCAGGGTACGGGCTGAACCTTGAAACAGAATTAAAAATTCTTGAAGTAATAAAACAGTTGGACAAAAAATTTCCTCTGCACATTGAAGCAACATTTCTCGGGGCACATGCACTTCCAAATGAATTCAAAGGCAATCCAGATGGATATATTGATCTTGTTACCCAGACCATGCTGCCAGAGGTTAAAGATCAGGGGATTGCAACAGCCGTGGATGTCTTTTGTGAAAATATTGGTTTTTCACTTGATCAGACCAGAAAAGTATTTCAAAAAGCAAAAGAGGTTGGATTTAATATAAAGCTTCATGCAGAGCAGTTATCTGATTCCAATGGTGCCGGCCTTGCCTCGGAATTTAATGCTCTGTCCTGTGATCATCTTGAATATCTGAGCCTGTCAGGTGCAAAAAAAATGGCTCAACACAATGTGATTGCAGTTCTTTTACCCGGAGCATTTTATTATCTGAAAGAGACCCAAAAACCACCTGTTGACATATTCAGGAATCTTAAAATCCCCATGGCAGTATCAACTGACCTCAATCCTGGTACAAGCCCTGTTCACTCCATGACACTCATGCTTAATATGGCCTGTATGCTCTTTGGCCTGACATGTGAAGAGGCATTGCTGGGCTCAAGCATAAATGGTGCAAAAGCCCTTGGACTTGAAAAATTCAAGGGGAGTATAGAAGAGGGAAAAGATGCTGACCTTGTGGTGTGGGATATTGATACACCTGCTGATCTTTGCTATCTTGCGGGCTTTTCTCCAGTTGAGATGGTAATGATAAAAGGGGATAAAATCAATTTTTGATTTTGAGTTTTAAGAAACACTATTGGATTTGATACAGACAAATATAGTGATTATGGAATTATTGCTCCAACACGACTTTCACATCAAGGGCGATCCATTCGCCTTTGGAGAACACTATTGGATTGATATCAAGCTGGCTTAATTCATCACCAAGATCATGGGCAAGTTTTGAAACTCGAGAAATTGTCCCGGCTAATTTTTTCTTATCAAGAGCGATCCCTCTGAAATTATCAAATATAGGGGATAAAACAAGTTCATCAATCATATCCATGGCCTCGTTTACTGAGCAGGGAGCAAGCCGAAAAGAGGTATCCTTATAAATTTCCGTGAGAACTCCACCTGCACCCACCATTATGGCATGACCGAGTGCTGGATCTTTTATAATCCCGACAATAAATTCAGGACCCATGAAATCAGTTTGATTTTCAACAAGGATATTTTTATCAGGAAAACGGCTTTGCATTGTCTTAAAGTTATCTTTTACACTATCCATGTCAATGTTCAATAAAACACCCTGCATCTCTGTTTTATGCAGGATATCAGAAGAGCACACTTTTAATACATAGGGGGAAGAGAGTTTTTCACTGTCAAGTTTGTCAATATTAAATGTTTCCCTGGGAGCAAATCTTTTACCATATGGTGTCTTGATTGAATAGATATTTACAAGTTTTTTGGCATCAAATTCATCGGGACTGGTTTTATCAGATTCTTTTTTATTGGCAAGACTGTCAAACCATTTTTTTAAATTATCATTCACTCTTTTATATCTCCAGTCCCAAGCCGTTTTTTTATCTTTGTTCTCTCCACAAGAAATCTTGCAGCTCTAACAGCTCTGCCAACAGAAGGGTATGCTGCAACTCCTGCATAATACAGATTTTTAATGCTGTTATCTGTAAAAGGCCCGTACTTTGTAAACACAATCACAGGTTTATCAGATTTTTTAATTTTTTGAGCAATAATATCAATGAGATTTTCTGTTATTCCAGGGGGAGCAAAAAAAGCAATGCAGATGATAATATCCACGCCACTATCTTCAATCAGGGCATCAAGACTTAAAGAGAACATTATATCATCTGCACTTGCAGTGATATCAACCGGGTTTTCACAGGCTGTAAAAGGGAATGTAGAATCTTTTATATTTTTTTTTGTGTTTTCAGAAAGCATTGCCATTGTTAAGGTTGCCCGCTTATCTTCTTTCTCAATAAAATCCGTACACATGACACCGTATCCGCCTGCTGCCGTCAGGACAGCAATCCGGTTTCCAGGTGCTCCTGGCAGCATAGAAAGAACTTTGGTGGCATCGCAGAATTCTTCATCATCAAAAACCCTCTGAATCCCAAATTGCCTGAATGCCCCATTTATAACATTATCAGAACCTGCAAGTTTCCCTGTATGGGAACTTACCGCACTGACAGCAGTCTTGGTTCTTCCGGCTTTTAAAACCACTACTGGTTTTTCTTTTGAAACCTCTTTTGCAAGTTGTAAAAAGTCTCTGCCTCTTTCAATATTTTCAAGGTAAAAGCCAAGACAATTGGTCTTTTCATCCTTTGCAAAATAGTGAAGAAAATCAATTTCATCAAGGTCGCATTTATTACCAAGACCCACAAAGGCTCTCATTCCAAAACCTGTATTGGCTGCATATCCAAGGGCTTCAACACCAACAGACCCGCTTTGAACGATACAGGCAACCCTGCCATTTCTATCCAGCGCTTTATCTCCGTGTTCCACAAAAATCGTATCAATATTTTCATCCGGTAAAAAAATCCCAAGGGAATTGGGTCCAAGAATATTGATATGATTCTCTTTTGCCAACTGTTTTAATCTATTTTCCAGTTCAATCCCTATATCTCCCACCTCGGCAAATCCGCCTGCAACAATTATATAATTTTTTATACTCTTTTCAATACACATCTCCACAGCTTTTACAGAAGCTTTTGCAGAAATGGTAATTATTGCAAGATCAATATCATCGGGCAGAGAGCTGATATCAGGATTTACTTTATGACCTTCAATAACTGTCTCTTTTGGATTTACAGGAAACAGTCGCCGCCTTGAACCTAATAATCTTCTAAAAACAATTCCCCCAACTTTTTCCTTGGAGTTTGATGCTCCTATCACTGCAATTTTTTTTGGATCAAGCAGGTTTTGTAATGACTCAATTTTATCCATAAATTTTTATATTCCTCAGATACTTTTTTTATTACTCTATTCATTTATAGTCAAGTTAATTACTGCATTCTTATTGACACAACGCAAGGCATGATTATAAATTATTTAAAACAACAAATATTAAATTTGAAAATAGATAGCTTCAACAACTTTCTGGATGATCAAATTTCATATTTTACAACTTATATTTAAAAAGGAAGATAAAATGTGTGAATCCAATGTTTATTTAAAAAAAGATAACAGTGAAGAACTCATTATGGAAAATGTAGCAGCAATAAGTCCTGTTGATGAGACGACCTTTCTTTTAAAAGGTTTACTGGGAGAAAGCATGGAAGTTAAAGCTGTTATTGAAGATATAAACCTTATGGGACATAAAATTATTTTAAAAGCCCTGTAATGAGCAAATTCTCAGATTATCTTGAAGCCATTTCCATGATCAATGATCTGGGAAATGCATCAAGTTCTGCAAACGCTTCCAAAGTTCAGTGGCTGTTCCATAGCGGAATGCTTTTTTCAAGCAAGGATAAATGGTGGGGGGATTTTGGCTGTCGCCACTCTGCCCATGAAGGCATTGACATTACATTTTACAGGACACATAAAAATAAAATCTTTTGTTTTGATGATTCCATTAAAGTTCCTGCCATGGATGATGGAATTATTTTAAATATCTGTGATGATTTTCTGGCCAAGACTCTTGTAATAAAGTGTAAAAATGTTATCTCTTCCGACAGGCAGATTCTTTTTGCATACGCACATATCTCTCCTGAAAAAAATTTAAAACCAGGTTACAATATCAAAAAAAATGATGTCATTGCGAGAGTGTGCAATACATACAAAAATCCACAATTACCTTCCCATCTCCACTGTTCATGTTTTGAAGTCTCAAAAAATGTCCAGCCTGAACATCTAAACTGGAACCTGTTTTCAAAAAGCTCTGATATTAACTTGATCAATCCAGTGTTTCTCTAAAGTTTGCAACGGTCCGGGCTCAATATTTAGAGACAATGGAGAAAGTTTTGTAAGAATATCATTTGAAACAAATTTCCAGGATCTTGAACTTGTTTTGGAAAAAATTGAAAAAGGGGTTGCTACACTTTAAAACTATAGAGTATAAATAAAGCAAAATTGTTGTATACACAACAATGACAGAGATAACATCCTGCCAATCATCTAAAATAAAAAGGAAGAATAATGGCACTATTCAGTCGAAACGAATACCTTAAACGCATTGCAGATACAAAAACTGCCATGGATAAAAAAGGTATCCAGATTCTTGTGGTTTGTGATCCTGCTAA
>CAXMTQ010000043.1:0-13590 GCA_964196205.1 uncultured Desulfobacula sp. | reverse complement strand
AAAAATGGCAGGTTTTACTCATGCGCAGGGTGATGGGTTGAGAAAAATCATGTCAAAAAAGGACAAGAAACTTAAGTTGCAGGATTATTACAGCAGGTTCAGAAGCGGCGCCCTTAAAAAAGGTGTCTCTTCAGAGGATATTGAGCTTGTCTGGAACATGATTACAAGTTTTTCAGGTTATTCATTCTGTAAACCCCACTCTGCATCCTATGCACGGGTATCATTCCAGGCAGCTTATTTGAAAACCCACTATCCTGCACAATTCATGGCAGCAGTTATAAGTAATCAGGGCGGGTTTTACTCCACCTTTGCCTATGTATCCGAAGCAAGAAGACTGAATGTGAAAATTTTTAGTCCTGATATCAATAGAAGCGATATCCAGTGGCAAGGTCATAATTGTGAACTCAGGGTCGGGTTGATGGCCATCAGGGATCTATCCAGGCAAACCATGAAAACCATTGTTAAGGAGCGAAAAAAAATTCAATTTTCAAGCCTTGAAGATTTTTTTATCCGGGTCAGGCCAGGGGAAAACGAGATACGCTCCCTGGTTCACAGCGGCAGTCTGGATTCTTTGGATAGAAAAAACAGCAGGGCTGTAATTCTATGGGTTTTTGCGATATGGAAAAAGCAAAACAGGAAAAGAGAGCAAAAGCCTTCTTTGTTCAGCAGTTTAAAACAGGATAATGTATGCTCAGCTTCTTTAATACCTGATCTTCCACAGGATAACCGTATTGAAAATTTAAGGAGGGAATTTCATGTGCTTGGGTTTTTATGCTCCTGCCATCCCATTGTTTTGTATAAAGAGATAATACAAAGCCATAACACTGTTAAAGCAAAATATCTGCCAAAGTTTACAGGCAGAAGTATAGTATTTGCAGGATGGCTTATCACAGGAAAAGTTGTAATGACCAAAAAGGGAGATCCCATGAAATTTCTGACCTTTGAAGATGAGACAGGTATTATTGAAACAATTTTTTTCCCAAAGCCCTATGCTCTGTTCTGTCATATGCTGGATTACGGCAAACCCTATCTGCTTTACGGCAAAATTGATTCAAACTGGGGCGCTGTTACCCTTGTGGTTGATAAAATCAGATCAATCTCTCTGTTTGACAGAAAAACTGACAAATATTGATAAACAGATCTCTTTGATGCTGAACAGTTGGACCTGTTTTTGCATTGTTTTTTATAATATTAAAAACAGCTGAAAATTGAGCGTAAAATAGGATTTTGAAAGAACATTAAAAAGTAATCCAGGCTGAAAAAGGATATTTTTTTGGTAACAGGAGGAATAGACAATGTTTAAAAATATGATTTTGACAAGTGCTGTGTTGTTGTTTTCCATGGTATCTTTTGGCATGGCAAAAGATACAAAATATAGAACTGCAACTTTTGCAGGGGGATGTTTCTGGTGCATGGAACACCCTTTTGATAAAATTGATGGTGTTATTAATGTTGTCTCAGGCTATACCGGGGGTAAAACAGATAATCCAACATATGAGCAGGTGTGTTCCCTTGATACAGGCCATCTTGAAGCTGTACATGTGACCTATGATTCTGAAAAAGTTTCCTATGAGACACTTCTTGATGTTTTCTGGCGCCAGATAGATCCCACAGATGCCGGCGGCCAGTTTGCTGACCGGGGCAGTCAGTATGCCACTGCAATAATCTATCATGATGAGGATCAAAGAGTTCTTGCAGAGCTTTCCAAAAAAAAACTTGAGAGCTCCGGCAGGTTTGAAAGGCCCATAACAACAAAAATACTTCAGGCATCCAGGTTTTTTAATGCAGAGGAATACCACCAGGATTATTACAAAAAGAATCCTGGACATTATCAAAGATACAAAACAGGTTCTGGAAGGCAGAGTTTTCTTAAAATGGTCTGGGATGATGCACCAGAAAGAAAAGTCTATGAAAAACCAGATGACAAAACCATAAAAGAGAGACTTACTGACCTGCAATACAGTGTCACCCAGAAAAATGGAACAGAAAGGCCTTTTTCCAACAAATACTGGGACAATAAAAAAGAGGGAATTTATGTGGATATTGTTACAGGAGAGCCACTTTTTTCATCAAAGGATAAATTTAAATCAGGCACAGGCTGGCCAAGTTTTATTAAACCTCTTGTAAATGCGAATATTGTCGAAAAAAAGGATAAAACCTTCTTCTCGGTGAGAACGGAAGTGAGAAGCAGGCATGGAGACTCTCATCTGGGGCATGTTTTTGATGACGGCCCAAAACCTTTGGGTATGCGCTATTGTATTAATTCTGCATCACTCAGATTCATACCTGAAAAAGATTTTAAAAAAGAGGGTTATGGAGAATATTCAAAACTGTTTGAATGATACAAATTTTTATGGACAGGACATAATTGTCTCATGACACATGTTTGAACACTATTTCATCCAGACAGGAGCTTTCAGTCAGGCGTCAGATATATCACCCAAAAGTGAAGCCCGGGACAGGGTTGAGCTGCCATAGGGCCATTATGTGTTATCAATAATATAATTCTTATTGTGGCATGTAATATGCAGTACGAAATTGGGAGAAAAATAGAACAGTATATTTTAAGATGATGTGTGAATAAATTATTAATAACATTTAAGAGAGGTAGAAATGAAAAAAGTATTGATAGCATACGCCAGTAGAACAGGAACCACTGAAAAAATGGCTGATTATCTGGCAGAAGGAATAAGGATGTCTGGCAATGAAGCCAAATCTGTAAAAATATCATTACTGAAAAAAAATGAGGATTTTGCAGGATTTGATGGGTTTCTTTTTGGATGCCCCACATATCATAAAGATATGACCAATGGCATGAAACAATTTCTTTTTGTAGCTGATAAAGCTAATCTGGCCGGGAAATGCGGAGGTGCTTTTGGGTCACACACACATAGCGGAGAAGCAGCTCCCATGGTATTTGACACCATGCAGTATGTTTTAAAAATGGATGTTTTGAATCTTGGAGCATTAAATTTGACCGAGGATAATGTAAAAACAGACGAGGGCCTGAAATCCTGTCATCAATATGCTAAAGCTTTGACTGAAAAGCTGTAGGATAGAAAAGTATTCGACCATACAAGGGGGCAAGGTATCAGGGATAACCCAGGGACTTGCCCCTCTTTTAAGTATACTCATCACAATTTACCGCAAATACAATTTTTTTTGTTATCTTTCAGATCCATCCATAATTTTATAGTTCCCAAAATTCTAAATTTCATATAGTATCCCCCGCAGCATTAAAAAATTTAAGGTTGAATTTTGCAAAAAAATATAAAAAATGAATCAATGTCAGGCCTTTTGGCAGGAGGATCAGCTTTTCTCATATGGGGACTTGCCCCCATATATTGGAAAGTAATCTCCCATGTACCTGCCCATGAAACAATAACCCACAGGATTGTCTGGTCCTTTATTTTTCTTTTGCCCATTATTTTTTTACAGGGGCAGTGGAGAATATTTATTAACACATTGAAATCTTTTAAAACAGTCAAATGGCTCTTTGTTACTACACTGCTTGTGGCATCCAACTGGTTTCTTTTTATATGGGCTGTAAATCATGACATGATACTTCAGGCAAGTCTTGGTTATTATATCAATCCCCTTGTAAATGTATTATTAGGCTTTCTCTTTTTACAGGAGCGATTAAGAAAGTTTCAGATAGTGGCAGTGATCATTGCAACAACCGGGGTTTTATATCTTACCTACCAATATGGATCATTTCCCTATATCGCAATTATACTTGCTGTAACCTTTGGATTATATGGTTTGATAAGAAAAAAACTTAATTTGAATGCTGCAGTGGGCCTTGCCGTTGAAACCCTTATCTTGACTATTCCAGGGTTAGCCTATCTCGCATGGCTGGAAAAAACCGGCAGTGCTGTTTTTCTTCATGCAGATCATATCACAGATATCTTTTTAATCTGTACTGCACTTGTTACAGCTCTACCTCTTTTACTGTTTAATATCGGTGTCAGAAGGTTAAAGCTGGCCACGGTTGGTTTTTTGCAGTATATCGGCCCAAGCATGATGTTTCTTCTCGCTGTGTTTGCTTATGATGAACCTCTGTCTGAGCATCAGCTTATTGCATTTATTTTTATCTGGACAGCTCTTGCTGTTTATACTGTTGATTCAACCAGAGCTTACAGAGCAGGATAGATAATTTTGAAATATTTGAACAGGATAAAGTAAAATTAAAACGTCCCGTTAGTATCCAAATATTAGTGCACAGGGACTTGAAATGGCAGCTTCTTTAAAATATGCTTAAAATTGTGCAGCAAAATATTTTGATAAATGGATAATCGAGAAAGCAATGGTTCAACTGATTTTTTATGTACCGGCAACTCATCTTGAAAAGGTAAAAGATGCCCTTTTCAGTGTCGGGGCAGGTCAATATAAGAATTATGATCAATGCTGCTGGCAGGTAGAGGGCAAAGGGCAGTTCAGGCCCTTAAAGAGCAGCAGCCCTTTTATCGGCGACCTGGATAAGCTGGAAAAAGTGGATGAATACAGGGTTGAAATGGTTGTAAAAGATGAACTTATTAAAACAGTTGTTGCAGCTCTTTTAAATGCACATCCCTATGAAGAGCCGGCATATTCTGTTTTAAAAATAGAACAACAGATATAATTTTTATGTGTGATTAAGACCTGCCTGTTGTTAGCCATTTGCTGGGGTTATTCAAGAAGCCAGGACTCATGATTATAAATGGTTAAAAGAACAGGGTGCAAAATTGTATTAATCTGCTGGTTTTTGGTTTCAAGTTCATTCTTGCCAAATACAAGTTCACTTTTAAAACCTGAGGCAGTTATGAATTCTGTTGGTACTTTTATGGTCAGGTTTTCAATTTTTTCAACTATTTTCTCTCTTTTTATATTGGGATGCCATGCAAGATACCACCCCCAGTCTCCAAAACTGGGTACATTTTCATGGAAAGGCAGAATGGAAAACTGGGCACTTTTAATTGTTCTTCCAATGCAGAGAAAGCTCTCTTTTGCAAGATAGGGAGAGGTTGCCTGGACAACCACCATGCCGTGCTGTGAAAGATGCTGTTTAACTTTTTTATAAAATGCTTTGGAATAGAGTTTGGTAAGTTCAGGAGTGGAAGGATCAGGCATGTCAATAATAATTACATCCCAGAAGCCTGGAACACTGTTTAAAAATTTATCTGCATCAACATTCATTACCTTTACTCGGGCAAGTTTCTGGGTGATAGACTCTTTTGTCCGGCTGTGTTTATTATGGGTTTCAATATACAACTCTTTGTTGATCCCGGAAGTAATGCCTTTTCCTGTAATGGTTACAAGGCGGCTGTCTTTAAATGCATTATTATTAATCTCTTTTAATATTGGGTGGGTTTTTGCAAGCTCTGTCATTGCAGGATCAAGATCCACAAGAAGAACTTCTTTTACCTCTTTATATTTCAAAACTTCCCTTAAAACACATCCGTCCCCGCCGCCGAGAATAAGGACTCTTGCTTTTACAGGAACAATGTTCATGACAGGATGTACCATGGGCTCATGGTAACGCATCTCATCAATACTGCAAAACTGCAGGTTACCGTTTAAAAAGAGTCTTACCTCGTTAAAGGGTTTATAGTGGGTAATGGCAATATGCTGGTATTGGGTTGTTCTGCTTAAGATTATGGGATCATCGTACAGGGGTTGTTCAATCTTGATATTCCATTGGCGATTATTGAGATATCCATAAAACACGGCGCAAAAGGTGACCACCATAATAGCAGGTATGAAAAAGGTTTTTTTTATTAATCCGGCTTTTGTAAA
Organism: uncultured Desulfobacula sp.; assembly: GCA_964196205.1. GTDB lineage: Bacteria > Desulfobacterota > Desulfobacteria > Desulfobacterales > Desulfobacteraceae > Desulfobacula. The sequence goes on along the minus strand of CAXMTQ010000043.1, from coordinate 7,815 downwards.
ATATATAAACGTTATAAAGGCCAAGGAGAAATTGATTCCTGCTGTTAAAAAAGCTGCTTCTGTAATGGGTGTAAATCTTAAAAGAATAAAGACATAAATCAGTGATCCAATGAGACTTCCAATATAATCAGCACTTAGAATATTTCCAAGGTTGGTGGATAATTCTTTAGAAAAATCATTATTTATTCTGATAATAACGGGAATTTCAAGTCCGATCATAATCCCGATGAAGCTGACAAAGAAATATAGAACCAGGATGTAATGGGAAGTGTAACCATAGGAGATATATGTTAAGGTGGGTGAGAATCCTCCGGCAATGGCAAGCAGTATTTCAACAAAGATAAATGCATAAATAAGAAATTTTTTGGGAATCTGCGTTTGTATCAGGCTGCCAAAGCCCATCCAGAACAGCATCAGCCCTATAACCATTGCCCACTGTTCAAAAGAGTTGCCAAGGATCATGGAGGCAAGAGTTGCCTGGATATATTCAAGGATGATGCCGCAGGCACCACTGGCAAACATGCATGCAGCCAGCAGTATGGATGCAAAGCTTATTCCGGCTTTTTTTTCGTGCATAAAAGTAAAAACTACATTGAAAATGCTATTATTATTGCTATTGCGTTAATGGCACTCTGTACAACAAGCAGGGCTGCAACATTTCTGTCTTCTTTGACTTCAGTGGCAATATCAGTTGTTGGTAAAAGCAGGCTGTCTGCAATTTTTCTGAAAACCAAGAGCATAATAATGCCAAATACAGCATAAATGACAAAGCCTGCGAGATCACTGCCCCAGCCTGTAAAGGGGCCCGATATACTTGCCATGAGGATAATGCCCAGAGCTGTGAGGATACCTCCAAGTCCGATACCGGCTGCAAGATTATTCTTTTTGATCTCCTCTTTTACATTAAAGGATGTAATATTTTCATAGAGAAATCCCACAAACAGCAATGTTATCTGGCCTGCAATAAAAAAGAGAACAGCACTTGCAATGCCCTGGAAAAATGTTCCGCCTGATCCGGAAAATGATCCGTTAAGAATAAATCCTGTTGCAATGTACATTCCGGCTTCTACCATGCCCACAGCAGTATTGCCCACAACTTTGCTTCCATCGGGCTGTGGAAATATTTTAATGCACTCTTCATCGTTATTGATATGGTTAAGCATGATAAAATCATTGATGAATCTGGTTGAGAACATGAATCCAATAATAATAAGGCCATCAATTATCAATTGAATAATATCAATAAAAAATCCTTTAGAAACGCCGCCAAGAGTTCCTGAAATGGCAATGGCAACCCCAAGATAAAGCCCGGTTCTTCTAAGCCCTACAGCAATATTTCCATCATCGATATGAGTATCGTCATCAAAATCTTTTGTGCGCCAGTCATCTATTTTTTTGACCAGCAAGATAAAAACAACTCCTATACAAACATTGATAAATCCCTGTCCCAGACTGGCGAGAGTAGCAGCTATATTCATTTTTTTCTCCTTAAATTGTTTTATTTGCCTTTACTTTTCGGGCCGCCGCCGCGAAGGTTTGCACCTGCTCCCCTGACAGAGGCAGTATTGGCTTTTAAGCCCCCGCTTTTTGCAAAAGTTGAGCTTTGAAATTTTGGTGATGTTTTTATAAAAGAACCACGGGTACCAAATTTCTGTGATCCTTTTTGATTTTTTCCAAAATATGGACGGTTGTGCCTGTAATTACTGTTCCAACTGTTCCATGAATTATAAGGATAATAGTATGGTCTGGGAAAAAAGAGGGTAGAAAACAATGCATATTTTCCATACCATGACCAGAAATTGTTTCCTGAACTGTTCTGTTTCCACTCTCCATATTTTGAATTGCCCACATAGGCCATTCCAGGTGGTGCTGCCTGGGTCAGGCGATCCTTTTCAAACACACCATATGGTTTGGCAAGTATGGCCATGCCGAGAAATTCAAGATTTGATTCATAAAAGCTTTCATCAACCTTTTCCCACTCTGTCTCTTGAGTTTCACCATTCTCTTCAAGCATATATTTGTGAAAATAGGTCTCCTTTGAATCTTCGACCCAGAAAGAGGCTGCATTGTGGCTTCTACTGGGCCATTGCTCCGCAGGGTTAATGGCCAGTTCTTTCCAACTGGATCCAATACTGTTTTTAAACTTTGAGCCTGTAAACCCTGCTGTAATTGCAGCAATTGTATCCACATTCTCTTTGGTCAAGGCTTCATAAGTTTCAGGATTGATCTGGCGTTGAAATGTGGCAAATCCAGGGTTATAATAATCTGAATTTTCATTCCAGGATTCTCTTTTTATAACCACAAAATATTCAACTTTCATATCTTTAAGTACTTTTGTGTAACTTAAATAAAGCTGATCCATCTCCTTGGTAAATTTAGCTTCAGATATTTTTACCTTTTCAAGGCTGGAAGCAATAGCATTGGAACTATCTGTAAAAGCAGCATAATCAGCGGATGAACCTGCTGTATGATCCTGATACACAGCAGTCACCACATTTAAATCGTCCCTGGATTGTCTTGCAAGCTCGGACAGAGGTGCAAACCTGGTATTGATTTTATCTTTTAAATCAGGAAAATCTTTGTTTGCTTTTGCAAAGGAACCGGTTTCAATTCTATTTACAATATCGAAGATCTGGTCGGCATCTTTTTTTGCAAGGCTTTGTATATTTTCTGCGTTTTTAATGGCTTTTTGAATTGATGCAGACCTTAAAAACGGATATTTTGACAAACTTTCAGCATCCTTGATAATTTTGTTAATCCTGATGATCTGCTGTTTTACCCCAGAGCTAAGTTCTGGTTTATTCCTTTTGACCATGGGTAAAAGGTCATTGCCATACAATTTGTCTGCTCTTTTAAGCTCTTCATGGGCAAGAGTGAATTTTTCAGCCCACTTCTCCTTTAAAGCGAATCTCTTGACATCCTTGAATTGAGAAGATTTTGTTAAACTTTCATATTTCTCTTTATCTCTATCAATTCGGGTTTGACCTGCCTTTATGGTATCAGGAATGGTATCAGCCTGATTTTTAAGATCTTTGGGAAGACCTGGGCCGCATCCTGTAAAAAGGGTCATAAGACCTGCCATGGTCAACGCAGTGATAAAGCCCTTAAGGATATGTTGTTTTTTATGAAATATCCTTCCCATCCTTAAATATCTCCTCTGCTTATAATACTTATATTGTTGGGAATAACCGGACTTGAAGTGTAAATCTGGTATTCATCTTTGCCTGAACCTGACCACTCCTCAATGGTTAAAAATTTTGTGTGGTTTTCATTTTCAAATTCATACATATAAACCTTTTCTTCTCTGCTGCCACGATAATATATTGAGGCCCAGTCATCTTCATACCAGAATTTTTCTCCATTGATCAAGATCACATCTTTATCATCGGCTATTTGATCAAGGTCATCTTCATCAATGGATTCTCCTGCATCATCCTTTAGATTCCTGAAAGAGAGACGTTCCAGTGTCATGGAAATTTCAAGCTCATCATCAAATTCCCACTCAAAATTGATTGTTTTGCCGGTTTCAAAGCAGAGGCAGCTCAATTCATAAATAAAATAGCCTTTTTTGCTTTTGAAATCATCAGAGGTCTCTTCGTATTTGTTCAAATCAGTTATAAAATAGGTATTGTCAAGATATTCGAAAAATGAATCCTGCCCCACATCTTTCAGGGTCAGCGAAGTTTTTTGTGCTGTGGATACAAGCTGTTTCTTTTTAAGACTTCTTATGGCAGTAAACCTCTCCTTAAAAGATTTTTGTGTTGCAATATCAATCATATTATTTGTCCTCACGTCTTGCAGTTAATGCATCAGTTCTTGCTCTGAACCTGTCGTTCATTGTTCCAAGGGCATTGGAACTTTGAGTTGCGATATTAATGGTCTCCTGTGAAATCAGAGCATAGGTTTCAAATGCCTGCTCATAGGTCTGGCATGCCTCTTCAAGGGCTTCGATGTTTACGGTCATGCCCTGGCTCATTTTTGCACCTTTGATTGCAGCATTGCCAATGACATTGGCAGTATCTTTCATTGTTTCAGCAGCAGCTTTCTGCACCATATCCAGGTGCTGCATTGTTTCCATCTGCTGTTCAGCTGCAACCCGGACAGCAAGGGCATTTTTAACAGCTGTTGAAAGGATCATGTCAGTTCTCTGCACCAGCCTTCTTACAAGCTGAGAGTTTCTCACCATCATCTCACCGCCAAATCTTGTCTGAAGATTCGAGTTATCAATGGTCTGCAGATCCACCACAGCCATGGCAAGATCACTGGTCAGGGTTGTCAAAGCTTCTTTGGCTCTTGGATCTTCAATGGTTTTAAGATGCTCCATGAGTTTTTGCCAGATAATCTGTCCAAGATAGATCTCTTCCTGCAGCCTTGGCTGGATCTCTTTTAAGGAATCACAAATTGTGGAGAGTTCTGCAGCATCAAAGGCAACCTGGTCAGCTTCATTCCTTAAATGGTCGCGGATGCCGTCAATGGTGGAGTTAACCGTTTCCTTTCGTTCAGCGATGACTCTTAAAATTTCATCACCTTTGGGAAATCGGTTCACAGTTTTTGTAAACAAACCCAGCATTTTTTTTGAAAAAGGCATTTCTGTCCTTGCAACCATGGTCGGGTTTACCTTGTCAAGCTCTGTCTTGATTGCAAGGATGTTTTTACCAACAGGAGAGGAATCATCTGCTGCCACATTTTTAAGGACATTACCCATTTTACGGTCATAAAGAGTAACTTGTGCCTGGGTTTGATCCATGATTTCCTGTCCCAGTCCAAAAACAAAATTACCAAGCTGCCAGTCAGAAGGTTCGGTTTTTACTTTTTCAACAAATTCATTGGCTTTGTTTTCAATACTCTGGATATCCTCAACAGCCAGGTGTTTCGGCTGTATCGGCTCAATATTGTCCGGGGTCTGTACCGGGGTCAGAGCACCTTGGCCAGAAGCTTCAGTAATTTCATCAAGTATCGGGGCTTTTGCCTGGGTGGCAACGCTTTGAAGGTCTTTTGTCACATCTGTCATATTAATTCTCCTTAAAAGGCTCTATAGTGTTTTTATTTTGTTATCTGGTAAAATCTACCCGGAAAATTTACCGGCAAGGAAATTAGCCATGGTTTTGAACTCTGCTGTCTCATTTTTTTCTACAATATCCCTTGAACGGTTGGAAATATCATGCAGGCTTTTAATGGTTTTTTCAAATATATTAAACTGGTTCTTCCTGCTTTCCAATGAAAGATCTAAATACTCTTTAACAGTTTTGTAAAGATGATTTTTGCCGATTTTTTTAATTTCATAGGTCAGGGCCTCGCCGGGATATGTCTCCATCATGGCAGGTGTGATCAGGGTTAAATCATCAATAACAGCTTCTATTGTTCCTGTCATTTTACTGGGGAAATCTCTATCTTTTCTCATCAAAATATTGAGGCTTAATAAAGAATCCATGATGGATTTAAGCTCCTGTTCTGAAGAGTCTTCAGGTTTTGAGGCAGGAGTATCCGGTGTGCTGTTATTTTGGCTTTCCTCCTTGTTTTTCCTCTTTTTTTTCATAATGGCAAAGCCTGTAACGGCAATAAGAATAATTACGGCTGCAATGCTCATTGTCATTGTATTGCTCCTTGATTAAAGTTGTAATATGATTCATTTCGATTATATAACTACATACCATGCTGTCTAAACTAATGCAAAATACTTTTTACAGTAAATATTTAGATTTGTGTTCTGAAATATTGACTTCAAGCATTTCAGGCACTAATTAGTATTTGATTAGGCACAAACTTATAATTGCTTTTTATATTTTTATGATTATCTTTGCAGCCTTAATAAATAACAAATAGGATATTAACAGGAGAATCATGAAGAAAAATATAGAATATAATGAAAAATTAAGAAATGTTGCCATCATTGCCCATGTCGACCATGGCAAAACAACACTTGTTGATGCAATGTTCAAGCAGAGCGGGCTTTTCAGGGAAGGTCAGGAAGTTGATGACCGTCTAATGGACAGCATGGATCTTGAAAGAGAACGCGGTATCACCATTGCTGCCAAAAACTGTTCTGTAACCTGGAAGGGTGTTAAAATCAATATTATTGATACCCCTGGTCATGCAGACTTTGGTGGTGAAGTGGAGAGGGCCCTTTCCATGTCAGACAGTGCAATTCTCCTTGTTGATGCATCTGAAGGCCCTCTGCCCCAGACCCGTTTTGTTCTTAAAAAAACTTTTGAATCCAATCTTCCTGTCATGGTCATTATCAATAAAATTGATCGTAAAGATGCAAGGCCTGATGAAGTTCTCGATATGATATATGATCTTTTTATTGATCTTGATGCCACAGAAGAGCAGCTTGATTTTACATATCTTTATGCAGTCTGCCGTGACGGTATTGTTAAACAGGAACTGGATGCTGATGTTGATAATCTGCATATTTTATTTGATCTTATTGTCAAAGAGATGCCAGCCCCTGGCTATGACCCGCAGGCTCCTTTTCAAATGCTGGTCTCAGATCTTGGATACTCTGATTATCTGGGAAGGCTTGCCGTTGGCAAGATATTCAACGGCAGTGCCAAAGCCAATGAAAATCTGGTGTGTCTTAATGAAAAAAACAGACTTCTGCCCCTGAAGGTATCCAAACTGCAATCCTATACCGGGATGAGTCTTGTGCCGGTGGAACAGGCTATGGTAGGTGATATTATTGTTTTATCAGGAATCGAAGATGTTAAAATAGGAGATACAATCTGTACAAAGCTTGAACCTGTACCGCTTGAAAGAATCACTGTGGATGAACCCACTGTATCCATGCAGTTTTCAATTTCCAACTCCCCTTTTGCAGGCCGTGAAGGAAAACTTGTTCAATCCAGGAAAATCAGGGAACGCCTTTTAAAGGAGACTTTGATGAATGTTGCCATTGAAGTGCAGGAGAGTGATAAAGATGAAAATTTTACAGTAAAGGGAAGAGGTGAACTCCAGCTTGCTATTTTGATTGAGACAATGCGAAGAGAGGGGTTTGAACTATGTGTCGGTCGCCCAAGAGTTATTTATAAATATGAAGATGGGAAAACTCTGGAGCCCATAGAACATCTGTTTGTGGATTGCGGAGAAGCTTTCCTTGGTGTTGTCACAGAAAAACTCTCCATTAGAAAAGGTAAAATGCTTAATCTTGTGAATAATGGCAAGGGCAGGGTGAGAATTGAATTTTCAATTCCATCAAGATCTTTAATCGGTTACAGGGATGAGTTTATGACTGATACAAAGGGGACCGGAATCATGAATTCATATCTTTCAGGGTATGAAGAGCATAGAGGAGCATTCCCTGTTCGTTATAACGGTTCAATTGTTGCAGACCGGCAGGGCAAAGCAGTGCCCTATGCACTCTTCAATCTTGAACCAAGGGGTCATATGTTTATTGCGCCGGGTACTCCTGTTTATGAGGGTATGATAATTGGAGAGCACAATCGCCATCAGGATATTGATGTTAATGCCTGCAAAGAGAAAAAACTGACCAATATGAGGGCTTCGGGCAAAGACGAAGCTGTTATATGTTCACCTGTAAAAGCCATGACCCTTGAGCAGTCTATCCACTTTATCCAGGATGATGAAATGGTGGAGGTGACCCCTAAATCCATTCGTATCAGAAAAAGTGTTTTAAATGCTTCCCAGCGTCAGGTTCTTAAAGCAAAACAGAAAAAGAAGGATAAATCATAGAGCAGTTAAAGAAATTTCAATATAATCGCTTCATGACATTTTACCGATAACCATGCGGCTATGCAAACAATACGATTTTAAGGGAATCAAAGGCTTTAAATTGGGTCGATCTCTGTTCGGCTATCC